>CP066222.1:0-253171 GCA_022558485.1 gamma proteobacterium endosymbiont of Trioza apicalis | reverse complement strand
TCTTGAAATTAATAAAAGTTATTGATATGATTAAATAAGTTCTTGAAATTAATAAAAGTTATTGATATGATTAAATAAGTTCTTGAAATTAATAAAAGTTATTGATATGATTAAATAAGTTCTTGAAATTAATAAAAATTATTGATATGATTAAACAAGTTCTTGAAATTAATAAAAATTATTAATATGATTAAACAAGTTCTTGAAATTAATAAAAATTATTGATATGATTAAACAAGTTCTTGAAATTAATAAAAGTTATTGATATGATTAAATAAGTTCTTGAAATTAATAAAAATTATTGATATGATTAAACAAGTTCTTGAAATTAATAAAAGTTAATATTTGAAGCTTGACTTTTTAAAAAAAAAGAATAGACTAACTTTATGATTTTAAAAATAAAAAAATCAAAGATAATTTGTGTGGGCATTTTACATAGTGATATAAATAATTAAATATTAAAAAATTTATAAGTTAATAATTTTTAATTTAAAGTTTTTTTTTAAATTTTATTTATTATACTTATATAGTTTTTTAATAGTTTTATTTGAAGAGTTTGATCATGGCTCAGATTGAACGCTAGCGGTAAGCCTAACACATGCAAGTTGAGCGGCAGCGGAAAAATAATATTTTTGCCGGCGAGCAGCGGACGGGTGAGTAATATCTGGGGATCTACTTAATAGAGGGGGATAACTATTGGAAACGATAGCTAATACCACATAATGTCGTAAGACCAAATATAGGGGATTTATTTTTAATAAACCTTATGCTATTAAATGAACCCAGATGAGATTAGCTAGTAGGTGAGGTAAAGGCTTACCTAGGCAACGATCTCTAGCTGGTCTGAGAGGATAACCAGCCACACTGGAACTGAGATACGGTCCAGACTCCTACGGGAGGCAGCAGTGGGGAATATTGCACAATGGGGGAAACCCTGATGCAGCTATACCGCGTGTGTGAAGAAGGCCTTAGGGTTGTAAAACACTTTCAGCAGAAAAGAAGTTAATTATACTAATAATGTAATTAATTGACGTTATTTGCAAAAGAAGCACCGGCTAACTCCGTGCCAGCAGCCGCGGTAATACGGGGGGTGCGAGCGTTAATCGAAATTACTGGGCGTAAAGAGTACGTAGGTGGTTTATTAAGTCAGATGTGAAATCCTTAAGCTTAACTTAAGAATTGCATTTGAAACTAGTAAGCTAGAGTTTTGTAGAGGGGAGTAGAATTCCAGGTGTAGCGGTGAAATGCGTAGAGATCTGGAGGAATATCAGTGGCGAAGGCGACTCCCTGGACAAAAACTGACACTGAGGTACGAAAGCTTGGGGAGCAAACAGGATTAGATACCCTGGTAGTCCATGCTGTAAACGATGTCGATTTGAAGGTTGTGGTTTAAACTGTGGCCTTCGAAGCTAACGCGTTAAATCGACCGCCTGGGAAGTACGGCCGCAAGGTTAAAACTCAAATGAATTGACGGGGGCCCGCACAAGCGGTGGAGCATGTGGTTTAATTCGATGCAACACGAAGAACCTTACCTACTCTTGACATCCAGAGTTACTAAACAGAGATGTTATAAGGTACCCTTAAAGGGATCTCTGAGACAGGTGCTGCATGGCTGTCGTCAGCTCGTGTTGTGAAATGTTGGGTTAAGTCCCGCAACGAGCGCAACCCTTATTCTTTGTTGCCAGCGATTAAAGTCGGGAACTCAAAGAAGACTGCCAGTGATAAATTGGAGGAAGGTGAGGACGACGTCAAGTCATCATGGCCCTTACGAGTAGGGCTACACACGTGCTACAATGGTATATACAAAAAGAAGCAAATTCGCGAGAATAAGCAAAACTTATAAAGTATATCTTAGTTCAGATTGGAGTCTGCAACTCGACTCCATGAAGTCGGAATCGCTAGTAATCGTGGATCAGAATGTCACGGTGAATACGTTCCCGGGCCTTGTACACACCGCCCGTCACACCATGGAAGTGAGTTGCAAAAGAAGTAAGTATCTTAACCTTTATGGAGAGCTCTTACCACTTTGTGATTCATGACTGGGGTGAAGTCGTAACAAGGTAACTGTAGGGGAACCTGCGGTTGGATCACCTCCTTATTTAAATAAATCACTATGTTAAAAGTGCCCACACATATTATTTTTGTATTAAAGGCTTGTAGCTCAGTTGGTTAGAGCGCACTCCTGATAAGGGTGAGGTCGGTGGTTCAAATCCACTCAGGCCTATAGTTAATTTTAAAATTTTTTATATAAAAGGGGTTGTAGCTCAGTTGGGAGAGCACTTGCTTTGCAAGTAAGGGGTCAGCGGTTCGATGCCGCTCAGCTCCATATTAAAATTATTTATAATTTAATTAATTTTAAAATATTTAAATATTTAATAATTAATAATTAATAATTTTTTATTTATTGTTTAAATTATTTCTTTTTTTATAAATAAATTTGTTAATTTTTAAAATAGTATTATTTTAATCTAATTAACTAAATTAATTTTTAAATTTTTAATTATTATTAATGTTAATAATGCATTATTAATTTAATTAAGTTTAATACATATTACAATAATAATATATAGGTTTTTTAATTATTTAATTATTTATATTTAATTTATTATAAATTAGAGTTAATTATCCACTAATATCTTTTATTATTATCTATTTTGTATATTTATTTTTAATAAATTTAAGTTTTTTAAAAAGTTATTTAAATTAATTTTTTTTATTTATTTTTCTTATTAATAATATTAGGTTAATTGGTATATTAAAGAAAATAGTGTTGTTTTTATTATAATTTAATATTATTATTTTTAATTAATTTTAATATATTATTTTTTTTTTATTATTTAAATTTAATTTACATTTGCTTGCAATTGGTTTATAACCAATTGCATGGTAATCCATTTTTTTTTAAATAGTTTCTAATATCCCACATGATATTATTGTTTTATCTATATTTTATCTGTATTAGTAATGAAAAAATATTTATCTATAATAAAATTATTAATATAATTAAAATTTATATTTATATAATATAATAATATATATATATGAAATTTATAAATTAATAAATTTATTAAGTTAATTTTTGTATCATTATTTTTATTTTAATTTTTAGCTGTTAATAATTTACATCCATAAAAAAAAACTGAATTCGTATTTGTTATAAAATATAAATTTTTTTTTTATTTATTGTTCTTTTTCTTGCATATAAACGAATATATTAGTTTGGTATTATAATATTAGTAATTTTACAATAATACATATTAAATTAAATTGTTCTATATTTCATTTTTTATTAAACTTATAATTTCACCTGAGCAAATTTTAATATTTATTTATTTTATGTTATTAAATTTATTTAATTTATTTTTGTATGTTTTTATTTTAATAATTTTTTTTATAAAATCCAGGTGAAATATCTTAATTATGATTATAATAATTTAATCTAGCTTTATAAAGTTTTAATATTTTTTTTTTTTTTTTTTTACAGTATTTACTATTTTTTTTTTACTATTTTTTTTTAAAAATTAGTTTTATATTTTTAATTTTTAGTAAAATATTTATAATTTTCTATGTAGTTGTTTTTTTTTATAGAAATTAAAATATTTATTTGAATTTGATTTTTTATAAAATATTTATGATGAATTTTTTAATAATTAAATAATAATTTAAAAAATTTTTTTAAAATAAATTTTTTTTTTTGTTTTTTATTGTTCAATATTGGTTTTTATACATATAAATTTTTATATTTATATTACTATGATGATTCATATAAGCTTATTATTTACTGATATATTGTTAACTATATAATTGTTATTAAGTTAATATATATTTAATTTGTAAATTTTATTAATATTAAAAATTTTATTTTTATAATTTTTATATTTAGTATCTATATATATTTATAATTAATTTATATTATATTTATTTAATAATATTTATTTTGTTTATAAAATTATATTAAATAATGGTATTTGTTTAATAGGTTTTATTTTGTTTTTTTTTGGACTGTTATTTAGGGATATAATAATTTTAAAATAAATAAAGTTATAAATAAATAAATTAAAAATATTTATTATTTAATGTTTAGTGATATTTAATATTTACCTTCTATTAAATTATTTGATAATTTAAATAAATTTAATTCTTAATTGATTATATTGTGTTTTTTAAGTGATTTTTTTTCTATATTTGTATAAATTGTTATTAAAATGATTTTTTAATATTTGAGTATATTAAATAATTTTCTTGGTAAATTTATTTTTTTTAAATTAAGGTTATCATGGTTATGCTTTTGGTGTTATGTTAGTTTGTTATCCTAATAATATTTTATATAATTTTTATAAAAATATTTAAATATTTTAATGATAAATGGAATTATATTAAAATATAACATTTTTAGTTAAATTATTAGATATTTATCATAATAAATTAGCAGTATTAATTTTGAAACTTATTTTTTAATATGTTGATGTTATAAATTTTATTATTTTTTTTATTACTCTGGGGTTACATTTGATATAATTTGTTTAGGTAAAGTTTTAACTGTTGATATGGTTTTTTTTTATTTTCTAAATTAACTACTCATAAAGTTGCTGAAATAATAAGTAATAATAAAATGTATTGTTTTATGCATTTTTTTTATTTTTATGATAAATCTACTATCTTTTTAGTATTATTAATATTATTTTATTTTTATTAAAAAATTAGAATTGGCGTACGTAATTTTTTAATATTTTTATATAACTTAAATTAAGACTATATTCTTTAATAAGTTATTCATTCGTTAAAGATATTAGTTTTTGGGTGTTTATAGAAATAATACAATTAATATTTTTATTATAAATTTAAAAATGGTTTATTAAATGAGTTTTTTGGTGTATTTTTTTTAAAAAATTTATTTACTTAATGTTTTTATATATTATAATTAATTTAGTTCTTAAAAATTAATTAATGTTTTTATTAAATCTTTAGATATAGAAAAATATTTTATTAATTAAGTTTAATTTTTATTAAACATAATTGAAATCGATTTTTCTTTATTTAATCTATTAATAACTTCTGCAATTGTTTCAGATAAACTCAATGTTTGAATTTTAACTAAATTTTTAATGTTATCTTTTAAAGGTATAGTGTCGCATACTATTATTTTATCAATATTAGATTTTTTAATATATTTATATGAATCACCAGAAAAAATAGGATGAGTTGCGTATACAAAAATTTTTTTTGATCCATTTTTTTTTAATATTTCAGCTGCATTGTGTAATGTAATACCTGTATCAATTATATCATCGATTAATATACAATTATGATTTTTTACATCGCCTACTATATTCATAACTTGAGAAAAATTAGCACGTTTTCTGTATTTGTCTATAAATGCTATTTTTTTATTTTTAAATGAATTTGCAATTGTACGAGCTCTTACAATACTACCTGTATCAGGTGATACTATTAATGGATTACTTATTTTTTTTTTTAGTATGTCTTTTTTAAATAAAACATCACTATAAATATTATCAATTGGTATATTGAAAAATCCTTGAGTTTGTTCTGAGTGTAAATCAACTGTTACAATACGGTTAATACCACTATTTGATAAAATATTTGCTATGACTTTCGCGCTAATTGGTACTCTTTCGTTTCTAATACGTCTATCTTGTCTTCCATATCCAAAATACGGAATAACAGCGGTTATTCTTTTAGCAGAAGCTCTATATATAGCATCAATCATTATAATTAATTCCATGAAATTATCATTGCATGGTGAGCATATAGATTGAATAATATAAATATCATTACCACGTACATTTTCATTTATTTTTACATTAATTTCACCATCATTAAATTTATTAATATCTGCATTACTAATATTAATATTTAAATTTTTTGCTATTTTTTTTGCTAAATTAGGATTTGAATTTCCAGTAAAAATTTTTATGTTATTCATAATATTATTCTCATTTTTTTATATTATTTTAAATTATATAATTATTATTATTAAATATCAAGGTTTTTTAAAATTATTTTAAATAAAACTTGACATTTTAAATATTAAAAGTATAATATAATTTATTTTTATAAAATTTATATTATTTTATTTGTTTTAATTTTAACGGACAAATAATTAAAGGTTACAAGGTTAAGTAATTAAGCGTATATGGTGGATGCCTAGGCAATCAGAGGCGATGAAGGACGTGCTAATCTGCGAAAATTGTCGGTAAGTTGATAAGAAACGTTATTTAACCGGCGGTATCCGAATGGGGAAACCTAATACAAATTATTTGTATTATCATTAAATAAATACATAATTTAATGAAGCAAACCAAGGGAACTGAAACATCTTAGTACCTTGAGGAAAATAAATTAAAAAAGATTCTCTTAGTAGTGGCGAGCGAAAAGGGAAAAGCCCAAAGCAAATTTTTTTATAATTATATTATAAGAACAATTTTGGAAAAATTGGCTATAAAGGGTGATAGCCCCGTATTTTAAAATATATTATTTAAAAGCTTTAAGAGTAGAACGAAACACGTGGTATTTTGTTTGAAGATGGGGGGACCATCCTCCAAGGCTAAATACTACTGATTGACCGATAGTGAACTAGTACCGTGAGGGAAAGGTGAAAAGAACCCCGGTTAGGGGAGTGAAATAGAACCTGAAACCATATACGTACAAGCAGTAGGAGCATTTTATTAATGTGACTGCGTACCTTTTGTATAATGGGTCAGCGACTTATATTTTGTAGCAAGGTTAACTGTATAGGGGAGCCATAGGGAAACCGAGTCTTAATTGGGCGTGTTTTTTTTTAAAGTTGCAAGATATAGACCCGAAACCCGGTGATCTAGCTATGAGCAGGTTGAAGATTAGGTAATACTAATTGGAGGACCGAACCGACTAATGTTGAAAAATTAGCGGATGACTTGTTGTTAGGGGTGAAAGGCCAATCAAACCGGGATATAGCTGGTTCTCCCCGAAAGCTATTTAGGTAGCGCCTCGTGAATTCATCTTTGGGGGTAGAGCACTGTTTTGGCTAGGGGTCTATTTTAGATTACTAATCCAATGCAAACTACGAATACCATAGAATGTTATTACGGGAGACACACGGCGGGTGCTAACGTCCGTCGTGAAAAGGGAAACAACCCAGACCGCCAGCTAAGGTCCCTAAATTATAGTTAAGTGGAAAACGATGTGAGAAGGCATAAACAACCAGGATGTTGGCTTAGAAGCAGCAATCATTTAAAGAAAGCGTAATAGCTCACTGGTCGAGTCAGCTTGCGCGGAAGATTTAACGGGGCTAAAACTATATACCGAAGCTGCGGCAACAAATATTTTTTGTTGGGTAGGGGAGCGTTCTGTAAGCTTGTGAAGGTAATTTGTAAGATTTACTGGAAGTATCAGAAGTGCGAATGCTGACATGAGTAACGATAAAATAGGTGAAAAACCTATTCGCCGAAAAACCAAGGTTTCCTGTTCAACGTTAATCGAAGCAGGTTTAGTCGATGCCTAAGGTGAGGCCGAAAGGCGTAATCGATGGAAAACAGGTTAATATTCCTGTACTTATTATAACTGCGAAGGAGGGACGAAGAAAGCTATGTTCTCCAGATAATATTTATTTCTGGTTTAAGCGTGTAGATGTAAAAAATAGGCAAATCCGTTTTTTTATAACATTAAGGCGTAATGACGGACTATATATTAATATAGTTAAGGAATTAATGCTATACTTCCAAGAAAAGCTTCTAAGCTTAAGGTTATATTAAATCGTACCTTAAACCGACACAGGTGGTTAGGTAGAGAATACTAAGGCGCTTGAGAGAACTCGGGTGAAGGAACTAGGCAAAATAATGTCGTAACTTCGGGAGAAGGCATGCTAGCATTAAGTGATAAAATATACTTTTTGAGCTGAAACTAGTCTAAGATAATAGCTGGCTGCAACTGTTTATTAAAAACATAGCACTGTGCAAACATGAAAGTGGAAGTATACGGTGTGACGCCTGCCCGGTGCCGGAAGGTTAATTGATAAAATTATCTTAATAAGAGAAGTTTTAGATCGAAGCCCCGGTAAACGGCGGCCGTAACTATAACGGTCCTAAGGTAGCGAAATTCCTTGTCGGGTAAGTTCCGACCTGCACGAATGGCGTAATGATGGCCAGACTGTCTCCACCCGAGACTCAGTGAAATTGAATTCGCCGTGAAGATGCGGTGTACCCGCGGCAAGACGGAAAGACCCCGTGAACCTTTACTATAACTTGACATTGAGTATTAAATTTTAATGTGTAGGATAGGTGGTAGGCTTTGAAGTATAGATGTTAGTTTATATGGAGCCGACCTTGAAATACCACCCTTTAAATTTTATTATTCTAACTTGAATCCGTTATCCGGATTAAAGACAGTGTCTGGTGGGTAGTTTGACTGGGGCGGTCTCCTCCTAAAGAGTAACGGAGGAGCACAAAGGTTAGCTAATCACGGTCGGAAATCGTGAGGTTAGTGCAAAGGCATAAGCTAGCTTAACTGCGAGAGTGACAATTCAAGCAGTTGCGAAAGCAGGTCTTAGTGATCCGATGGTTCTGTATGGAAGGGCCATCGCTCAACGGATAAAAGGTACTCCGGGGATAACAGGCTAATACCGCCCAAGAGTTCATATCGACGGCGGTGTTTGGCACCTCGATGTCGGCTCATCACATCCTGGGGCTGAAGTAGGTCCCAAGGGTATGGCTGTTCGCCATTTAAAGTGGTACGCGAGCTGGGTTTAGAACGTCGTGAGACAGTTCGGTCCCTATCTGTCGTGGGCGTTGGAAGATTGAGAGGGGCTGCTCCTAGTACGAGAGGACCGGAGTGGACGTACCTCTGGTGTTCGGGTTGTTATATTAATAGCATTGCCCGGTAGCTATGTACGGAAAAGATAACCGCTGAAAGCATCTAAGTGGGAAACTTGCCTCAAGATAAGTCTTCCCAGAGATTGAAATCTCCTAAAGGGACGTTATAGACTATGACGTTGATAGGTCAGATGTGTAAGCATTGTAAGATGTTGAGCTAACTGATACTAATGACCCGTGAGGCTTAACCTTGTAACACTTAAATTATTTGCGTATTAAATTTTAATTTTTTTATGTTTAATACAAATAAACATCTGATGATTTTAGCGCGGTGGTCCAACCTGATGTCCATTCCGAACTCAGAAGTTAAACGCCGTAGTGCCGATGGTAGTATAGAGTAATCTTTATGCGAGAGTAGGGAATTATCAGATGTTTTTTTTATATATGATCTATGATCTACGATCTATATTTATTTTTTTTTATATATTATTAATCATATTTTTTAAATAAAATTCATATATTACATATGATATAATATTTATTATAAATATTTATAAATTATTAAAATGAATCTAACTGAATTAAAAAATATGTCTGTTTTAAAATTGGTAAATTTAGGAGAAAATATGGGTTTAGAAACTTTAGCCCGTATGAATAAACGAGATATTATTTTTTTACTTCTTAAGCAACATGCTAAAATTGGTGAAGATATATTAGGTGATGGTGTTTTAGAAATATTACAAGATGGTTTTGGTTTTTTACGGTCTAGTGATAGTTCATATTTATCAGGTCCTGATGATATATATGTTTCTCCGAGTCAAATTCGACGTTTTAATTTACGTACAGGTGATACTATTTTGGGTAAAATTCGTCCTCCAAAAGACGAAGAGAATTATTTTGCTTTATTAAGAATAAATAAATTAAATTATGATAAACCTGAAGGTGTTTTAAATAAAATTTTATTTGAAAATTTAACTCCTTTACATGCTAATACTCGTTTACGTATGGAATTTAATAATAATATTGATTCTGATTTTAATTCTAATGCTGATTTAACCCCACGTATTTTAGATTTAGTATCACCTATTGGTTTGGGACAACGAGGTTTAATAGTAGCCCCTCCTAAGGCTGGTAAAACTATGTTATTACAAAGTATTGGTCGAAGTATAAGTTTAAATTATCCTGATTATTTTTTAATAGTATTATTAATTGATGAACGACCTGAAGAGGTCACTGAAATGCGAAGATTAGTTAAAGGTGAAGTTATTTCCTCTACTTTTGATGAACCAGCTTCTCGTCATGTGCAAGTTTCTGAAATGGTAATAGAAAAATCTAAGCGTTTAGTTGAACACAAAAAAAATGTTATAATTTTATTAGATTCGATTACTCGTTTAGCAAGAGCTTATAATAGTGTAATTCCTACATCAGGTAAAATATTAACTGGAGGTGTAGATGCTAATGCTTTACATCGTCCTAAAAGATTTTTTGGTGCTGCTAGAAATATTAAAGAGGGCGGTAGTTTAACTATTATCGCTACTGCTCTTGTTGATACTGGTTCTAAAATGGATGAAGTAATTTATGAAGAGTTTAAGGGAACAGGTAATATGGAATTAAATTTATCTCGTAAAATAGCTGAAAGGTGTATTTTTCCGGCTATTGATTATAGTCGATCAGGAACTAGAAAAGAAGAATTATTAACTTTGAAAGAAGAGCTTCGTAAAATTTGGATTTTAAGAAAAATACTTAATTCTATGAATGCAATTGAAGCTATGCAATTTATTGTTAATAAATTGTCAATAACTAAAACTAATAATGATTTTTTTAATATGATGAGAAGAATATGATATATATTATATATTGTTAATAATGATATTTATAGGAACAATATGATTGATTATAAAAAATTGTTTAATAAACCTTATATATTTGCGTTTTTATTAGCTAGGAGAAATTTTTTATTAGATATAAATATTTTAATTAAAAAAGAAAAATATCGTAAAATATTACAAATAAAAACAGAAAAGTTACAAGCTCAACAAAATATTTTTAATAAATTAATTAATATTTTTAAAATTAATGATAAAGATATTTCATTTTTAATTTTAAAGGTTAATATATTAAATAATGATTTGAATCAATCTAAAAAATTATTATTAATTTTAAAAAATAAAATAATTAATTATTTGTTATCCATCCCTAATATTACAACATTTGATACTCCTTTTGGTTTTAATGAAAAAAGTAATATAGAAATATATCGTTGGGGAAAGCCTATTAATTTTGATTTTAAAATTAAAGATCATGTGGAATTAGGCGAACTAATTAAAGAATTAAATTTTTCTAAAGCTGTTAAATTGACTGGTTCAAAATTTGTTGTTATGTGTGGTCAAATTGCTTGTTTACATCGTGCTCTTATACAATTTATGTTAGATTTGCATATTATTAAACATGGTTATAAAGAATATTATTTACCATATTTAGTAAATCATATATCATTATATGGTACTGGTCAATTACCAAAATTTAATAAAGATTTATTTTTTACAAATTTAATAGATGAGAATAATAAAAATAATAATTATGCATTAATTCCAACTGCTGAAGTTCCATTAATTAATTTAATGCGCGATGAAATTATTGAAGAATCTATTTTGCCTATAAGAATGGTGTCTCATACGCCATGTTTTAGATCTGAGGTTGGTTCTTACGGTCGTGATACTCGCGGTCTTTCTAGATTACATCAATTTGATAAAGTTGAAATAGTACAAATAGTTAAACCAGAAAATTCAACAAAAACACTTGAAGAAATTACACAACATGCTGAAAAAGTTCTTCGATTACTTAATTTACCATATCGTAAAATTCTTTTATGTAGTGGTGATACTGGTTTTTCATCTTGTAAAACTTATGATTTAGAAGTATGGCTTCCTTCTCAGAATTTATATAAAGAAATATCTTCATGTTCAAATGTTGGAGATTTTCAAGCTCGTCGTATGCATATTAGATATCGTAAAAAAAATAATAAAAGATCTATTTTAGTACATACTCTTAATGCTTCAGGTTTGGCTGTAGGTAGAACATTGATGGCCTTATTAGAAAATTATCAATTGTGTGACGGACGTATTAAAATTCCTGTTGTTTTAAAATCTTATATGAAAGGAGCGAGTTTTATAAATTGTAAAATTTAATAAATATCTTTATATTTTAAATATTATAGCCATTTTTTTCTTTTAAAATATAAATAAGGAATTAAACCGGCTAGTATCATTAATATCATAGCTTCTGGATAACCAAATACCCATTTTAATTCTGGCATAAATTTAAAATTCATACCATAACTTGAAGCAACTAATGTAGGTGGCATAAAAACAACTGATACTACTGAAAATATTTTTATAATTCTATTTTGTTCTATGTTAATAAAACCCATTGCAGCTTGTAATAAAAAACTTACCTTTTGAAATAATGATTCATTATGAGGTAATAGAGATTCAGTGTCATGTAGTAGTTCACGTGCTTGTTTTAATTGATTTTTTTCTAATTTTATTTTTCTTGTTAAAAAATTTAATGCTCGTTGAGTATCCATTAAACAAAGACGTACTTTCCATCCTACATCTTCTAATATTGCTAGTGTTGATAGAGCATTGTTATATGTGCTGGTTTGTTGATTATCCATAATAATTAAACTTAGCGCTTCTAAGTTACTATAAATATTTTCTATTTCATTTGCTAATTGTTCTACTTTTGTTTCAAATAAATCTAATAGTAATGTGTAAGTATTATAATTTATTAATTTTTTACGTAAAATACGTTTTTTACATAAATCAAATGATGATAATTTTTTTTCACGTAAAGTATACAATATTTTATTTTTTATAGTAAATGCTACTGTTGTATTACCTGCTCTTTCTCCTTCATTTGCATAAAAAAAAGATGAATGTATATGTAATCCATCTTCATCTTCAAAAAATCTAGCTGAAGCTTCTATATCTGCTAATTCTAAATATGTTGCTAATTTTTGACCCATTTCATTTTGAACTTTTTTGCGTTCATAATTATTAGGTTTTATTAAATCAATCCATGATATATTGGTTAAATTTTTAATTTTATTTATATCAATATAAAATAAACGGTTATTTTTATATTGAAATGCATTTATCATTTTATTTTCTCTTTTTTTTTATTTTTTTTATTTTAATTTTATATATTATAATAATATTTAATTTAAAATAAATTTTTATAAATGTCAAATTTAAAATATTTATATTTATTATTTAACATTTATATTTAATTTTTTATTTTATTTAATTAAATTAAATAAATTTTATTTGTTAAATATTTTATCAATTTTATATATAAATTCTTTTTTTAATTTAGTATAATAAATTCCATGATTAATTTTTTCATAGTTTATACCTCTTAAAAATAAAATAAAAATACCTCCAAAATTATTATTATATTTGTAATTTTTAATTCTATATTTTAAAAATTTATGTAATGCTAATGTGTATATTTGATATTGTAAATCATATCTATTATTTATTATAGCTTTCTCTATGTTTTTTTTATTATAAAATTTATTATTAATTCCTAACCAATCAGATTTATAATCTAATAAATAATATTTGTTTTTATATTTAAAAAAAAGATCTATAACTCCTGTAATATTTTTTATTATATTAGGAAATTTTAATTCAGGACATTTTGATGAAATTTTGTCATATTTTTTACAAATTTTATTTATATTTTTTGATTTTATTTTATTTTTAATTGAAAAATAAAATTTAAATTCAGTTTTGTAATTTGTTTTTTTTAATTTAGAAAGAGAAATAAAATTTTTTTTTAATGGTGTATTAATAATTTTTTTTATCCAATTATTTATTATTGATAAATATGATATATTAATATTATTTTTTATAAAATATTTTTTTAACCAATATTTATTAATTTTTTTTTTAAAATCTATTTTTTTAAGTATGTTATGCATAACATTTCCTAATAAATTATTACGTTCAAATTTATGAATTGTTAATTTATTATTTATTTTTTTTTTTGTTTTATTTAAATTTAAATTTAAATATTTTTTTTTATTTGTTTTAAATAAAGATTGATATTTTTTTAACTTTGTGTAACTAGTTATATTAAAATTATTTTTTAATATTTTTATTTGTTTTTTATTTTTTTTTAAAATTTTTATTTTTATTTTTATTTTTTTATTTTTAATCTGTTTTATTTTTTTTTTTATTTTATATATTTTAATATCTCCTTTGGATTTTTTAGCTAGATTTTTTAAATATTTATATAAAATATTTATGTCTCCTTTTTTACCATTTTGTATTATATATCCAATTGCGCTTAAATGTATATTAGTTATATTATTTTTTTTTTTTGATTTTTTTGATATTGTTGTGATACTTATATTACAATGATAAATAGAGCGAGTTATTGATACATATAATAATCTTATATCTTCTGCTAATCTTTCTTCATTTTCTAGTTTAAAGTTTTTTTTTGATTTATTAAAATTTATAATAGTTTTATAATTTTTTCTATCATGAAAAATCATTGTATTTTTTTTATAAAAATTATTAGCAAATGGTATAAAAACTATAGGAAATTCTAATCCTTTTGATTTATGTATCGTTATTATTTTTATACAATTTTTATTATTTTCTTCTTTACATATTTGGTTTTTTTTTTTTAAATTAGGTGATTCTATTTGTTTTATAAACCAATAAATTAATAATGTTCGTTTTTTTATTTTTATTGATTTTTTTTGTAATAATTCACTGATATGAATTAAGTTAATTAATTTAATTTTTTTTTTAATTAATATTTGTTTTTTTATATTATTTTGAATAATTATTTTATTTAACATTTTGAAAATATTTAGGTTTTTCCAATATTTTTTATAGTAAAAAAATTTATTTATCCATTTTAATAATAAATTTTTATTTTTATTTATTTTATAAATATCATTTGCATTTAGTGAAAATATATTAGTAATTAATGCTCTTTTTAATAACAATATATTTTTAGGATTTAATATTGCTTGTAATATAGATAGTAATTCATATGCTTCTAATGTATTAAATATATTTTTTTTATTTGATAAATAATTTGATAATATGTTAAATTTATTTAATGATTTTTTTATTATTTTTGCTTCTATTATATTATGTACTATAATTGTTATATCTGATATTTTTATATTTTTTTTTATTTTTTTATTTTTAAAATATGCTTCACCTTTTTTTGCATAATTTATTAATTTTTTAATATTTATTGCGCAATGATCTGCAACTTCATTTTTACATTTTATTGAAGATTGGTTTTTATTATGTTTAATGTATATAGATAAACCTGGCTGTGATTTTTTTTTTATTATAAATTTTAATTCATTATTTTTATTATTTATATCTATTGGTGAAAAATAAATTTCTTTTAAAAAAAACGGATTATTATTTAATTTGAATAAATTATTAACTGCGTTAATCATTGATTTTGTAGAACGCCAGTTTTTATTTAATGTATAATAATTATTTATTTTTTTTTTAATATTTATGTAATTAAAAATATCCGCTCCTCTAAATGAATAAATGGCTTGTTTTGGATCTCCTATTAATATTAAAGAATAATTTTTTTTATTTTTATAAATATTTTTAAATATATTATATTGTATAGAGTCTGTATCTTGAAATTCATCAATTATTGTTATGGGATAAGATTTATATAGAGTTTTTTTTAATGAATTATTTTTGTCATTTATTAAAGTTTTATTTAATTTATTAATTATATCATTAAATCCTAATATATTTTCCTTTTTTTTTTCTCTTTTTATTAAATGAATAATATTTTTTATTATTGATATAAATATTAAATTTTTTAATAATTTAATTTTATTTTTAATAATATTTATTTTAATAAATATATTAAATTTAAATTTATTTATAATTAATTTTTTAAAATATTTAATTTCATTTGGTATTTTATATTTATTTATAGGTTTTTTAATCCATTTATTTATTTTATTTAAATAAATTTTAATTTTTTTTATTTTTTTAATTTTTTTTATTTTTGAATTTTTAATTTTTTTAAATATTAATGGTATTGTTTTATACCAATATTTTTTTATATTTTTAATTTTTTTTTTAATATTTTTGTGATTTTTTAAAGTTGATTCATTAAAATTTGATATGTTTGGTATTTTAAGATCTGTTTTTATTAAAAATGGTGTTATTTTTTTTAAAAGATATTCTGGATTTTTCCATTGTTTTTTAATTAATCTAGTTATTGGTAATGGTAATTTATAAAAATTTTTTCTCCAAAAATTATTAGTTACTTTTTTTTGTAAAAAATATTCATCACTTAATATTTTTTTTATAGGTAAAATATTACATTCTATAAAATATTTATTTAAAATGTATTTGCAAAAACTATGTATTGTAAATATTGAAGCTTCATTTATTTTTTGTTCTATTTTTAATAAATATAAGTTTATTTTATAAAAACAATTTATTTTTTTTAATAATATATTTATAATAATATCATTACTTTTCTTTTTAATACAATCTAATCTTAAATTTTTTATTTTTTTTTTAATACGTTTTTTGAGTTCTTTTGTGGATAATTCAGTGAAATTTAATATTAAAATATTTTTAATTGATAATAAATTTGTATAATTTTTATTATTATTAATTTTTAATAATAATCTTAAATATATTATTATAATTGTATAAGTTTTTCCTGTTCCAGCTGATGCTTCTATAATTTTAGTACCGTTCAAAGGTAATGTTAATGGGTTAAAATTTTTAATTTTATATAGCAATTTAATTTATATCCTTTTTATTATTTTTAAATCAAATTTTAATATTTATTTTTTATTTTTATTTAATTCATTAATTATATTTTTTAGTGTTTTTGATGGGTTAATAGATTTTGTAATAGGTCTTCCTATTACCATATAATTTACATTTAATTGTTGTGCTTTTAATGGTGTTAGTATTCTTTTTTGATCATAAATTTTACTATTTAAGGGTCTAATTCCTGGTGTTATTAAAATAAAATTTTTTCCACAACTATATCTTAATTGTTTAATTTCTTTTGGTGAGCAAATAACACCATCAAGTCCGCATTTCTGAGCTAGTTTAGCTAATTTAATTGTATAATTTTTAATATTATTATTTATACCTAATTCATTTAAATTTTTATTATTCATACTAGTTAGTGTAGTTACAGCAACAAGTAGTGGTTTATTTTTTTTAAATTTTTTTAATTCTTTTTTTGCGGCTATCATCATTTTTATACCCCCAAGAGCATGTATATTAATCATCCATACTCCTAATTTTGCAGCTGCATTAACTGCTTTTGCAACTGTACTTGGTATATCATGAAATTTTAAATCTAAAAATATATCAAAACCCATTTTTTTTATCTTTTTTATTATATATGGTCCGTAACTTATAAATATTTCTTTACCTATTTTTATTTTACATTCGTTAGGTGAAATTTTTTTTATAAAATTTATTGCTTTATTAATATTTGAATAATCTAATGCAACTATTATAGTTGATTGTGTTTTCTGTAATAATATATTTTTTTTTAGCATATTAATTTTTCTTTTTGAATATATTATATTAAATAATATTTTTTTATAAATTTATTATTTATTTTTAATTATAAAATTTAATATTAACTTGTTTTTTATTATTTAAATGATATAATAAAATTTTGAATTCTGTTTTATTAAAATTTTAAAATATTTTATTTATATTAAATTTTAATATAATGGAGTTTCATTAAATGTTTAATAAAAAAATTCGAATACGTTTAAAGTCTTTTAATTATTATTTAATTAAACAATTTTTAAATAGTATTATTGAAGTTGTTAATTGTACTGGTGCTCAAATATGTGGTCCAATTCCATTACCAACTCATAAAGAAAGATTTACTATATTAACATCCCCGCATGTAGATAAAGATGCTCGTGATCAATATGAAATACGTACTTATAAAAGATTAATAGATATAATTAAACCAAATGAAAAAACTGTTGATTTATTAATGCGTTTAGATTTGATTTCTGGTGTTAATATTAAAATAATTTTAAATTAAACAATATTAAATAATTAGGATTTTAAACATGAATGGTTTAATAGGACGTAAATTAGGTATGACTACATTTTTTGATAAAAATGGTATTTCTATTCCAGTTACAGTTATTGAAATAAAATTTAATTATGTGACTCAAATAAAAAACATTGATACTCATGGATATTGTTCAATTCAAATTACTACAGGAAATAAATATAAAAATATAAATAAAGCAGAATCCGGACATTTTATAAAAAATAATATTAAATTTGGCCGTGGTTTATGGGAGTTTCGTGTTAAAAATATTGAAAATATTAAAATTGGTAAAATTTTTAATGTAGATTTTTTTATTAATATAAAAAAAGTTGATATTACAGGTTTTTCTAAAGGTAAGGGTTTTTCTGGTACTGTAAAACGCTGGAATTTCAGAACTCAAGATTCTACACATGGTAACTCTTTATCTCATCGAGCACCTGGTTCTATTGGTCAAAATCAAACTCCTGGAAGGGTGTTTAAGGGAAAAAAAATGGCTGGACATCTTGGTAATGAAAAAATAACTACGCAAAATTTAAATATTATTCATATTGATTCAAAATATAATTTGCTTATAATAAAAGGTTCTGTTCCAGGTTTTAATGGTTGTGATTTAATTGTTAAACCATCAATTAAATATAGTTATTAAGGATTTATTATGGAGTTATTATTAAGAGATTCAAAAAGTAAAATTATTGTTTCTAAACATATTTTTGATTATAAATTTAATCAAGCATTAATTCATCAAATTGTTGTATCATATTCTTTATTTAGTAGACAAGGAACTCATTCTCAAAAAACTCGCTCTGAAGTTTCTGGTTCTAATAAAAAACCATGGCGTCAAAAGGGTACTGGTCGGGCTCGTGTTGGTAGTATTAGGAGTCCTATTTGGCGTTCTGGTGGTATTATTTTTGCCTCTAAACCTAAAAAATATATTCAAAAAATAAATAAAAAAATGTATCGAGGGGCTCTTAAAAGTATTTTTTCTGAATTAATTCGTAAAAATCGTTTAATTATTTTTAAGAATTTTAATATTAGTAAACCTAAAACTTCTTTATTATTGAAGAAAATCAATAATTTAATGTTAAAAGAAGTTTTAATTATAATTGATGAATTCAATGAAAATCTTTTTTTAGCTTCTCGTAATCTTTATAAAATAAATGTTCTTAATGTTAATAATATTAATCCAATTAGTTTAATTAATTTTAATAATATAATTATAACAATTTCTGCTTTAAAAAAAATTGAGGATATGTTGAATGATTCATGAAGAAAAATTACTTAAGATATTATATTCACCATATAATTCTTCTAAGTCATCTGTTTTATTTAAAAAAAAAAAATTAATTATTTTTAAGGTATTTAAATATGCTACAAAAAAAGAAATTAAATATGCTATTAACAAAATTTACAATATTAAAGTAAATAAAGTAAATACTTTAATTATTAAAGGTAAAATAAAACGTAATAAAAAATTTTTTGGTAGGCGAGTTAATTGGAAAAAAGCTTATGTTTTTTTAAAAAAAAATCAACAATCAAATCTTATTTCTAATAGTATTAAATAATATTAAAATTAATTATTTAGGTGAATTTATATGATAATTGTTAAATGTAAACCAATTTCTCCAGGTTGTCGTCATACTGTTAAATTAATTAATTTTGAATTATATAGAGGTAAGTCTTATACCCCTTTAATGTTGAATATTAATAGATCAGGTGGTCGTAATAATAATGGTCATATAACTACTCGTCATATTGGTGGTGGTCATAAAAGGTGTTATCGTTTAATAGATTTAAAGCGTAATAAAGATAATATTTTAGCAATTGTAAAACGTTTTGAGTATGATCCTAATCGTTCAGCTAATATAGCTTTAGTATTATATAAAGATGGTGAATATCGTTATATTTTATCTCCGAAGGGTTTAAAGATTGGTGATAAGATTGAATCTGGTAATAAAAATGTTTTAATTAAAATAGGTAATTCTTTACCTATGTTTAATATTCCTGTGGGTTCTATTATTCATAATGTTGAAATGAAACCGGGTAAAGGTGGTCAATTAGCTCGTTCCGCTGGTTCTTATATTCAAATAATATCTCGTGATAATAATTATGTTACTTTACGATTACGTTCTGGTGAGATTCGTAGAATTCAATCTAAATGTAGAGCAACTATAGGGGAAGTAAGTAATGAAGAGCATATGTTGCGTGTATTTGGTAAGGCTGGTGTAAGTCGTTGGCATGGTATTCGTCCTACTGTTCGTGGTACAGCTATGAATCCAGTTGATCATCCGCATGGTGGTGGTGAAGGACGTAATTTTGGTAAACATCCTGTTTCTCCTTGGGGAAAACAAACTAAAGGTAAGAAAACACGTAATAATAAACGAACTGATAGATTTATTATTAATCGAAGAACTAAATTTAATAGAGGATAAATATATTATGCCACGTTCTCTTAAAAAAGGTCCATTTGTAGATTATCATTTGTTAAATAAAGTAGAAAAAGCTATTAAGAATAATGATAAGAAACCAATTCGTACTTGGTCTCGTCGTTCTATGATTTTACCTATTATGATTGGTTTAACTATATCTGTTCATAATGGTCGTAATCATATACCTATTTTTGTTTCTGATGAAATGGTTGGTCATAAATTAGGTGAATTTGTTCCAACACGCACTTATCGTAGTCATACTGCTGATAAAAAAATTAAAAAAAATTAAAATTAAGAGAAAAAAATGGAAGTTATTGCTAAATATCGTTATGTTTGTTCTTCTGCTCAAAAAGTTCGTTTAGTTATAAATTTAATACGTAATAAAAAAGCATTGAAAGCTCTTGAGATGCTAAATTTTATTAAAAAAAAATCCTCTAAATTAGTTAAAAAAGTTTTAATGTCAGCTATATTTAATGCTAAAAATAATAATAAATTAGATGTTAATAATTTAAGAATTTTAAGAATTTTTGTTGATAATGGTCCTACTAAAAAACGTATTATTCCTCGTGCTAAGGGTCGTTCTAATATTATTTTGAAACGCAGTAGTCACATAACTGTAGTTTTGTCTGATAATTAAATTTTTGGAGATTATTATTAATGGGTCAAAAAGTACATCCTTATGGTATGCGTCTAGGTATTATTAAACCTTGGCTTTCTACGTGGTATGCAGAAACTAAAGATTTTTCTAATAATATAAATAATGATTTAAAAATTCGTAATTTTTTAAATACAACTCTTAAAAAAGCTTATATTTCTAAAATTATAATTGAGCGGTTTTTAAGAAATGTTTTTGTTACTATTTATACTGCCCGTCCGGGTGTTATTATTGGCAGAAAAGGTGAAGATATAGATAAATTACGTCAAAATATTATTAATATTTCTAATATTCCAATACAAATTAATATAGTTGAAGTTAAGAGACCTGAATTAGATAGTAAATTAATAGCAGATAGTATTGCTTCTCAATTAGAACGTAGGGTCATGTTCCGTCGTGCGATTAAAAGAGCTGTTCAAAATGCTATTCGTTTTGGTGTTAAAGGTATTAAAATTGAAGTTAGCGGTCGTTTGGGTGGTGCTGAAATCGCACGCACTGAATGGCATCGTGAGGGTCGTGTTCCATTGCATACTTTACGTGCAGATATTGATTTTAGTATTTCTAATGCTTACACTACTTATGGTATTATTGGTGTTAAAGTTTGGGTTTTTAAAGGTGAAATTTTAGATATTATTTTTCCTGTTAATCAATTTAATACAGAATTAACTATTAAATATAAAAAGCATTAATTTAAGAATTAAAGTAAGGATGATAATTAATGTTACAACCTAAACATACTAAGTTTTGTAAAATGCAAAAAGGTCGAAATCGTGGTTTATCAATAAATTCTAATATTAATTTTGGTAAATTTGCTTTAAAATCTATTACTAGAGGTTTTTTAACTTCTTCTCAAATTGAATCAGCTCGTCGTGTCATAACTCATTCAATTAAACGTCAGGGTAAAATTTGGATTTGTATTTTCCCAGATAAACCAATTACTAGGAAGCCACTTGCTGTACGTATGGGTAAAGGTAAGGGTAATGTTGAATATTGGGTTGCAATAATTAAACCTGGTAAAATAATATATGAAATTGATGGTGTTTCTGAAGTAATAGCTCGTTCAGCTTTTAAATTAGCTTCAGCTAAATTACCTATAAAAACTATTTTTATATCTAAGGTTAATTAATAATGAAAACAAAAGAATTACGTAGAAAAACAAAATCTGATTTAAATAAATATTTATTAAATAAATTACGTGAACAATTGTATTTACGTTTTCAGTTTCATAATAAACGTTTGTATAAAAAACATTTATTAAAAAAAAATCGGCGTTGTATTTTGATAATTAAAACTTTATTAACTGAAAAAAAAAGAGATATTAATGTTAAATTATAATCGTGTAAAAAGGGGAGTTGTAATTAAAAATAAAATGCAAAAATCTATTGTTGTATCTATCGAGCGTTTAATAAAACATTCAATATATGGTAAATTTATTAAGCGTACTACTAAGATACATGTGCATGATGAAAATAATGATTGTAATTATGGTGATATAGTTGAAATTAAAGAATGCAGACCTATTTCTAAAACTAAATCTTGGAAATTAATACGTATTTTTAAAAAAAATAATTTTATATCTTAATTTTTTAATAAATTTTAATTAATATATTATTGAGGTATTTTATGATTCAAGAGCAAACTATGTTAATTGTTGCTGATAATTCTGGTGCTAGACGTGTAATTTGTATTAAAGTTTTAGGTGGTTCAAATCGTAGATATGCAAGTGTTGGTGATACAATAGTAATTGCTATAAAAGAAGCCATCCCACGCGGAAAGGTAAAAAAGGGTGATGTTTTAAAAGCTGTTGTTGTTCGTACAAAAAAAGGTATTCGTCGTTTTGATGGTTCAATAATTCGGTTTGATTTTAATGCTTGTGTTTTATTACAAAATAATAGTAATCAACCTATTGGTACTCGTATTTTTGGTCCTGTTACTCGTGAATTACGTTTTTATAAATTTATAAAAATTATTTCATTAGCATCTGAAGTTTTTTAAGAGGTAAATATGTCAAAGAAAATATGTTTTAATGATAATATTATTGTTTTAACTGGTAAAAATAAAGGTAAGATTGGAAAAGTTGTAAAAATTTTGCCAAATTTTAGAATAATGATTAATTTTAATAATTATCATAAATCAATATGTGATTTAAATCAATTTAATATTAAAAAAAAAGAATTTTTAATTAATATTTCAAATGTTGCTATATTTAATTTTTTAACTAAAAAATCTGATCGCGTTGGTTTTAAATATGAAAATGGTAAAAAAATTCGATTTTTAAAATCAAATAATAAAATTATTTATTAATTAGGTCAATTTATGATAAAATTATATGATTTTTATAAAAAACACGTAATTAATAAATTAGTAAATACATTTAATTATTATTCTGTTATGCAAGTTCCTAGAATTATAAAGATAACTCTTAATATGGGAATTGGTAAATCAGTTTTTGATAAAAAGTTTTTATATAAAGCAATATCTGATTTAACTTTAATATCTGGTCAAAAACCAATTATTACTAGAGCTCGTAAATCTATTTCTGTTTTTAAAATTCGTAAAGGTTATCCAATAGGATGTAAGGTAACTTTGCGAAATAAACGTATGTGGGATTTTTTAGAACGTTTGATTTTTATTGCTATACCTCGTATTCGTGATTTTCGTGGTATGTCTTTGAAATCTTTTGATGGTTTTGGTAATTATAATTTAGGAATACGTGAACAAATTATTTTTCCTGAAATAGATTATAATAAAATAGATAATTTACGTGGTTTAGATATTAATATTATCACCACTGCTAAATCAGATTATGAGTGTAAATTATTACTTTTGTCTTTTAATTTTCCATTCTGTGATATTATGAGGTAAGTAATGGCTAAAAAATCAATAAAAGAACGTGAATTAAAAAGATTTAATTTAATTAATAAATTTTATAAAAAACGTATTAAACTTAAGAATATTATTTCATGTGTTAATATTTCTAATAAAGTTCGTTGGGATGCAGTTGTTAAGTTACAAAAATTACCTCGTGATTCTAGTCCATCCAGACATCGTAATCGTTGTCGTCAAACAGGTAGACCGCATGCTTTTCTTAGAAAATTTGGTTTAAGTCGTATTAAATTTCGTGAAGCCGCTATGCGTGGTGAAATTCCTGGTATTAGAAAAGCTAGTTGGTAAATTTTAATTTTAAATTAATGAGATTAAATAAATGAGCATGCAAGATCCTATATCAGATATGTTAACAATAATTCGCAATGGTCAGGTTGCTAAAAAAAAAATAGTTTTTTTACCTTATTCTAAATTTAAGTTATTGATAGTTAAAGTATTAAAAAGTGAGGGTTTTATTAAAGATTATAATATTTTAAATTTTAATAAATCTATGATAGAATTATTTTTAAAATATTTTAAAAATAAACCAGTTATTGAAAAAATACAACGTATTAGTCGTCCTGGTTTGCGTATATATAAAAAAAAAAAATTTATACCTAAAGTAATGGGCGGTATGGGTATAGCCATTATTTCTACTTCTTTGGGTGTTATTACCGATCGTATTGCTAGAAAAAAAGGTATTGGTGGTGAAATTATATGTTATGTATTATAAAGAAAAAGGTAAAAAAATATGTCTCGTATTGCTAAATCATTTATTATTATTCCTAATAATGTTATTTTATATTTAAAAAAAAAAAAGATTTTAGTTAATGGTAATAAAGGTAATTTAATTCTTAATTTAAATAAATTTATTTATTATAAATGTATAAATAATAAATTATTTTTTCATCCTTATAAAAGTAATTCTTATAATTGGGCTATCGCTGGTACTTTTCGTTCATTATTAAATAATATCATTATTGGTGTTACTAAAGGATTTGAAAAAAAATTATTATTAGTAGGTGTGGGTTATAGAGTTGTTTTAAATAATAATAGTTTAAATTTATTTCTTGGTTATTCTCATTTTATTAATTATTCACTTCCATATGGAATTATTGCTGAATGTTTAAATCAAAATGAAATTTTAATAAAAGGTTGTGATAAACAAATGGTTGGCCAAGTTGCTGCTGATTTATTAATTTATCGTAAACTTGAGCCTTATAAAGGTAAGGGTATTCGTTATGCTGATAAAATTGTTTCCTTAAAAGAGATTAAAAAGAAATAAGGTAAATTAATATGTATAAAAAAAAAATTCGTATTCGTCGTTCATTATGTACCCGTAATAAAATTAAAGAATTAGGTTCAATTCGTTTAGTTGTTTATCGAACTTCTAAACATATTTATGCTCAAATTATTTCTTTTGATAATGTTAATGTATTAGTAACAGCTTCAACTTTAGAAAAAAAAATATCAAAATATTTAAATTATACTGGTAATAAATATGCTTCATTTATTATTGGTAAAATTATTGCATTAAGATCTATAAGAAAAGGTATTACAAATGTATCTTTTGATCGCTCAGGTTTTAAATATCATGGTAGAGTTAAAGTTTTAGCTGATTCTGCTCGTAAATTTGGACTTAATTTTTAATTTAAAAGGATTTAATATGTTTCAAATTAAAAAAAAAATTGAAGGAATTAAGGAAAAATTAATTACAGTAAATCGTGTTTCTAAAACTGTAAAAGGTGGTCGTATTTTTAGTTTTTCTGCTCTTACAGTTGTTGGTAATAATAATGGACGTTTTGGTTTTGGATATGGTAAATCTAGAGAGGTTCCTTTAGCTATTCAAAAAGCTATGGAAAAAGCTCATCGTAATATGTTTTTTGTATCTTTAAAAAATGGTACTTTATATCATTCTATTAAGGGTAAATATATTAGTTCTTATGTTTTGATTTTACCTGCTTCTAAAGGTACTGGTATTATTGCAGGTGGTGCAATGCGTTCTATATTTGAAGTTATAGGTATTCATGATGTTTTATCTAAAACTTATGGTTCTACAAATCCAATAAATGTAGTTCGTGCTACTATAAATGCATTTAATAATATATGTTCTCCTAAGATGATTGCGTCTAAACGTGGTAAATCTGTTGGGGATATTTTTAGGTAATATTATATGAAAAAAAAAATATTTATTACTCAAATTCGAAGTTCTATAGGTTTATTACCTAAGCATAAATCTGTTTTGATAGGCTTAGGACTGCGTGGTATAAGACATACTGTAAGAGTTAATAATACTTTAGTAACACGTGGTATGATAAATAAAATTAATTATCTTATTAAAGTGAGTTAATTTATATGCGTTTAAATAATTTATTTCCTGCTAAAGGATCAAAATTTTCTTCTAAACGTGTTGGTCGTGGAATTGGTTCTGGATTAGGAAAAACATGTGGTTTTGGTCATAAAGGACAAAATTCTCGTTCTGGTAATAGTTTGAGGCGAGGTTTTGAGGGTGGTCAAATGCCTTTGTGTCGTAGGTTACCTAAATTTGGTTTTGTATCATTAAAGTCTAAAACAAAAAAAGAGATACGTTTATCTGATTTTAAATTAATTAAATCTAATATTATAGATTTAAATTCATTAAAAAAAGCTAATATTATAAATAATAAAATTAAATTCGTAAAAGTTATAGCTTCTGGTGTAATTAAACATTCTGTAATTATACGTAATTTATATTTAAGTAAAAATGCTTACAATGCAATTATTAATGCTGGTGGTAAAATTGAGTAATAAATTATTTAATGAATCTAAATTTAAAAATTTTTTTAAAAAATATTTTTATGGATTAAATGAATTAAAACAAAGAATTATATTTTTAATTATTGCTTTATTGTTTTTTCGTGTTGGTTCTTTTATATCTATACCAGGTATTAATGTTGGTGTTATTACAAATTTACTAAAAAACCAACAAAATACTTTTTTAGATATGTTAAATATATTTTCAGGTGGTTCATTAAACCATGCGTCTATTTTTGCATTAGGTGTTATGCCTTATATTTCGGCATCTATTATAATGCAATTATTAATAATTTTATTACCAGTATTAAAAAAAAAAAAAAAAGATGGTGAATTAGATAATTATATAATTAGTAATTATGTACGTTACATAACGTTTTTTTTGTCTTTATTTCAATCATTTTTGATAGCTATTTCTTTACCGAATATGTATATAATAAGGTTTTTTATTTTTAATCCAGGTATTTTTTTTTATATAACTACTATTTTAAGTTTAGTTTGTGGCTCAATGTTTTTAATGTGGTTGAGTGAGCAAATTACAGAATTTGGTATCGGTAATGGTATTTCAATAATTATTTTTATTGGTATAATTTCTAATTTACCTTCTGTTTTAATTAATATTTTAGATCAATTTTTATGTGGTAATATTAATATTTTACATTTTATTTTAAGTTGTTTTTTTATATTTTTAATAATTTTTTTAGTTACTTATTTTGAATGTGCTCAACGTCGTATTTTTGTTAGCTATATAGGTTGTAAGCAAGTTTGTTCTTTTTATATTCATCAAAATACTTATTTACCATTTAAAATAAATATGTCTGGTGTTGTTCCATCAATTTTTACTTCTACGATAATTATTTTTTTATCTTTTTTTTTTTCTTGGTTATCAAATATTATTTGTTTTAAATATTTTACAATTGTCTCTATGTATTTAAAGTCAAGTTGTTTTTTATATTTATTTCTTTTTATTTTAGGTGTTTTGTTTTTTTGTTTTTTTTATACTTCATTAATTTTGAGTCCAAATGAAATATCAATTAATTTGAAAAATTCTGGTGTTTTTATTACTGGTATCCGACCTGGAAAACAAACAACTGAATATATAAATAAAATAGTTACAAATTTAACTTTTATAGGTGTTTTTTATATTATTTTAATTTGTTTGATTTCAGAATATATACGTAAATTTTTAGATTTACCTTTTTATTTTAATGGAACATCTATATTAATTATAGTTGTTGTTATTATAGAATTTATTAATCAAATTAAAAATCTTATTTTATCTTTTAAATATAATTTTTTATTTAAAAAATATAAATTTTAATTATTTATTATGGATATTACAATGAAAGTTCGTACTTCTGTTAAAAAATTATGCCGTAGTTGTAAAATTGTTAAACGTAATGGTGTTGTTCGTGTAATTTGTGTTTCTGATCCTAAACATAAACAAAGGCAAGGTTAATTTTTTTTATTTTTTTTTTTTTGTTGCAATTTTAAATTTATAGTATAAAATATTAATTTAATTTATTTAAATAAAAAAAAATTAATAAAAGGATGTTTATATGGTTCGTATAGCAGGTGTTAATATTCCAGATAATAAGCGTATTTTAATTGCTTTAACATTTATATATGGTATTGGTAAAACTCGTTCAAAACATATTTGTGATATTACTGGTATTTCTAAAGATATCAAGTCAAATTTTTTATCTGATAAACAAATTGATAATATTCGTGATGTTGTTAATAAATTTAATATAGAGGGTGATTTGCGTCGTGAAGTTACTTTTAATATAAAACGTTTAATAGATTTGGGTACTTATAGAGGTTTACGTCATCGTCGTGGTCTTCCTGTTAGAGGTCAGCGTACTAAAACTAATGCTCGTACTCGTAAAGGTCCACGTAAATTATTAAAAAAAAATAATGAGGTAAAAAAAAATAATGATAAAAAAAATATTTAATCGTTTAAAAAAAAAAAATAAAAAACAAATTTTAGATGGTATAGCTCATATTCATGCATCATTTAATAATACTATAGTTACTATTACTGATCAAGAGGGTAATTCATTAGGTTGGGCTACCTCTGGTGGTTCTGGTTTTCGTGGTTCTCGCAAGTCTACTCCTTATGCTGCGCAGGTTGCGGTTGAAAGATGTGTTAATATAATTAAAGATTACGGTATTAAAAATTTAGATGTAATGATTAAAGGACCTGGTCCTGGTCGTGAATCTACTATTAGAGCTTTAAATTTAGCTGGTTTTAATATTACTAATATTATTGATGTAACACCTATTCCACATAATGGATGTCGACCACCTAAAAAAAGACGTGTTTAAATAATTTTTATTTACAGGAGAATAATATGGCAAGATATTTAGGTCCTAAACTTAAAATAAGTCGACGTGAGTGTACAGATCTTTTTTTAAAATCTGGTATTGTTGCAATTGATATTAAATGTAAAATTAATAAACTACCTGGTCAGCATGGTGCTCGTAAATTACGTATATCTGATTACGGTATTCAGTTGCGTGAAAAACAAAAAGTAAGGCGTATTTATGGTGTATTAGAGCGGCAATTTTGTAATTATTATAAAAAAGCTTCTCATTTAAAAGGTAATACTGGTGTTATTTTATTACAATTGTTGGAATGTCGTTTAGATAATGTTGTTTACCGTATGGGTTTTTCTATAACACGAGCTGAAGCTCGTCAGTTGGTTAATCATAAATCTGTGATGGTTAATAATTTAATTGTAAATATTTCTTCTTATAAAATTAAACCTAATGATGTTGTTTCTATATGTAAAAAAAATAAAAAACAATATCGTATTAAAAGATCTTTAGATTTATCTAATAATAAAGAAATACCATCTTGGGTTAAAGTTGATTATATTAAAATGGAAGGAGTTTTTTTATATATTCCAGAGCGTAATGATATATATACTGATATTGATGAGCATAGAATTGTTGAACTTTATTCTAAATAATTTTTTTAAAAAAAAAAAAAAAATAAAATAAATAATATAAGGATAGTATTATGTTTGAATTTAATTTAGATTTTTTAAAACCTCAAATTTTTAATGTTGAAAAAATTAGTTTAACACATTCTAAAATTTCTGTAGAACCTTTAGAGCGTGGTTTTGGACATACTTTAGGTAATTCTTTGCGCCGTATTCTTCTTTCATCTATTTCTGGTTGCGCTGTTACCGAAGTTGAAATTGATAATGTTTTACATGAGTATGATACAAAGGTTGGTATTTTAGAGGATATCATAGAGATATTATTGAATTTAAAAGAATTATCAATTGATATTCTTCATTCAAACGATATAGTGTTAACTATTAATAAATCTGGTATAGGTTCTGTAACAGCTAATGATATTATTTGTAATAATGATGTTAAAATTATTAATCCTAAGCATATTATATGTCATATAACAAATAGTTCTACTACAATTAATATTCGTATTAGAGTTCAGCGTGGTTTTGGGTATTTATCTGCTTTATCAAGAATTAAATCAAAAGAGAATATAAATCGTCCGTTGGGTCATTTATTAGTTGATGCATCTTTTAGTCCAATAGAGCGTGTTGCTTATTATGTGGAAAATGTATATACTAAAGACTATAGAGATGCAGATAGATTAATAATAGACATTGAAACTAATGGTGTTATTAGTCCTGAAGATTCTATTAAACAAGCTGCTTGTATTTTAGTTGAACAATTGGGAATTTTTGTTGATTTTGGTAGTATATATAAACCAGATGTAAAAAAAGAACGAACAAAAATTGACTTTATTTTATCACGATCAATTGATGATTTAGAATTAACTGTTAGATCGGCTAATTGTCTTAAATCAGAAAATGTTTATTATGTTTTTGATTTAGTTAAATATAATGAATTACAATTACTTAAAATACCTAATTTAGGTAAAAAATCACTTACAGAAATTAAAGATGTTTTGACATCTCGTGGTTTACATTTGAATATGTGTTTAAAAAATTTTGTTCCTATTGATAATTTTGATAAATTTAATCAATATGATCAATTTAATAAATTTAATAAATTTAATAAATTTAATAAATCTAACAAATTTAATAAAGTTAGTAAATCTAATAAATTTATTTAATCTAATAAATAATTAAATTTAAATATTTAATAAAGGTAATATTATGCGTCATTTAAAAATAGGTCGTAAATTGAATCGTAATAGTTCTCATAGATTATCTATGTTGCGTAATATGTCTATATCTTTAATTTATTATGAATGTATACAGACAACTTTGTCTAAAGCTAAAGAGTTACAACGTTTTATTGATCCGTTAGTTACATTTTCTAAATTTAATAATTTATTTAATTATAAATTAATATTATCACGTATTTGCAATAAAACAGCTGTTTTTAAATTATTTAATAAATTAGGTCCTAAATTTATAAATAGAAAAGGTGGTTATACTAGTATTTTAAAGTGTGGTTTTCGTTCAGGCGATAATGCTCATATAGTGTATATAAGATTTGTTTAATAATGTTTTTATTTTAAATTTTTTAATAAAATTAATTTAATTTTTTGGTGACTAAATGTCACCAAAAAAATTTTATTTTTATTTAATTTAAAATTTATATAAGTTTTAAATTAATTATTAATAAATTTTATTATATCAAAACAAAGTATTTTTGTTCCTTCTTTTTTTTTTGCTGAAATTAAATAGTATGGTTTATTCCACTTTATTTTTAAAATTAATGTTTTTATTTTTTTTAAAAAATTTTTTTTATTTATTTTATCGATTTTGTTAAATATTATCCAATGTGTTTTATTAATTAAATTTTTATTATAATTTTTTAATTCATTTAATATAACTTTAGTATTATTAATTATTATTTTTGTACTTATTATTGATATATCTATAATGTGTATTATTATTTTACAATGTTCTATATGTTTTAAAAAATTTATTCCTAAACCTACACCTTTTGAAGCACCTTTAATTAAACCTGGTATATCTGCAATCGTAAAGGTTTTTCTATTATTTAAACGTGTTATACCAAGATTAGGTGTTAAAGTTGTAAAAGGATAATTATCTATTTTAGATTTAGATGTTGATATTGAATTTATTAATGTTGATTTTCCTGAATTAGGTAATCCAATTATACCTACATCTGCTAATAATATTAATTCTAAATAAATTTTTCTAGTTTCTCCTTTTTTACCTTTTGTTTTTTTAATTTGTTTTTTATTCATTAATAATTTAAAATTACTATTACCTAATCCTTTAAAACCACCTTTTGCTAATATTATACTTTGTTTGTGTTTAGTCATATTAATAATTTTTTTATTAGTATATTTATCTTTTACTATAGTATTTAATGGTATTTTTATAAATATATCTTTTCCAGATTTACCTGAGCAATTATTATTTTTTCCATTTTTACCATTTTCACCTTTAATTATTTTATTAAATTTATAATTAATTAGTGTATTTAGATTTTTATCTGCAATTAACCATATATTTCCACCATTTCCACCATTTCCACCATTTGTATATTTTTTAAGACTTTGAGGTTTTTTAAAAAAACTAATGCATCCATTTCCTCCATCGCCTGCTTTAATTGAAATTGTAGATTTATCAATAAATTTCATAATTATCCTTCTTTTATAATTAATTAAATTTAATAATTTTTTAAATTTTTTTATATATAAAAATTATAATTTAATATATTTATTAATTTTATACAAATTAAATATATAATTAAATTGTGGTTATTGTTGATTATAAATTAAGTGTTTATATGTTTTAATACTAAAATATATAATTTTTTTTTAAAATTTTAATTAAAGAAAATGTTATTTTTAATAAAAAAAAAGAATTTATATTTGATTAAATTAAGGTTTTTTATTTTAATATATTTATTTTGGAGAATTTATTATGTCACTTTGGGGTGGTCGTTTTAATAAAAAAATAAATAAAACTTTTAAATTATTTAATGATTCTTTACCAGTGGATTATAGATTAGTTGAGCAGGATATTATTGGTTCAATAGCATGGGCGGATGCTTTATCTATTGTTGGTATTTTAAATGATATTGAAAAAAATCAAATTCAAGATACATTAAGGATAATTCTTGAAGAAGTTCGTGTTTCACCCAAAATTATGTTAAAAAGCAAGTCTGAAGATATTCATAGTTGGGTAGAACAATTACTTATTAATAAAATTGGTGTTGTTGGAAAAAAAATACATACTGGACGCAGCCGTAATGATCAAATAACCACTGATTTAAAATTATGGTGTAAATTACAAATTATTAATATAATAAATATGATAAGAAAGTTGCAAAAAATTATAATAATTACTGCTCGTATTAATCAAGATGTTATTATGCCAGGTTATACACATTTACAAAGAGCTCAACCAATTACATTTTCACACTGGTGCTTGGCTTATTATGAAATGTTTTTACGTGATATAAGTCGTTTAAATGATACATTGAAAAGATTAGATTCAAGTCCACTTGGTTCTGGTGCTTTAGCTGGTACAAGTTATCCTATTGATCGTGAACAATTAGCTATTTCTTTGGGTTTTTCTTCTGCTACTCGTAATAGTTTAGATGGTGTTTCTGATCGTGATTATGTTTTAGAATTTTTATCTAATATTGCAATTGGTATGATTCATTTATCTCGTTTATCTGAAGATTTAATTTTTTTTAATACTGGTGAAGCTTCTTTTATAGAATTATCAGATTGTGTTACTTCTGGTTCTTCACTTATGCCACAAAAAAAGAATCCTGATGCTTTAGAATTAATTAGGGGAAAATGTGGTCGGGTTCAAGGATCATTATTCAGTATATTAATTACAATGAAAGGCTTACCTTTATCTTATAATAAAGATATGCAAGAAGATAAAAAAGGATTATTTGATTCAGTCGACACTTGGATAGATTGTATATCTATATGTTGTTTATTATTTAATAGTATTAAAATAAAAAATTTTAATTGTTATAAAGCAGCTCAGCAAGGATATTCAAATTCAACTGATTTGGCTGATTATTTAGTGAAAAAGGGTGTTCCTTTTCGTGAAGCTCATCATATTGTTGGTAAAATAGTATTAAAAGCTATTCAGAATAAAACTCCTTTAGAATTGATTTCTTTATTAGAATTTAAAAAATTTAGTAATTTAATCTCAGATGATGTTTATTCTGTATTAAATATAGAATCTTCTTTATTGCATCATAATGTAAAAGGTGGTGTTAATTTTGAACAAATTAAGCAAGCTATTATAGAGGCTGAGTATGAATTAGATTGTTTAATTTAGTTTATATTTAAAAATTAATTTTAATATTTTTCTAATTATATTTTTATATTTTTATTATATAAATTTTATCTTAATGAATATTAAATACAAAAAAATTATTTTTTAATTTTATTTTTATTTATTTTTTATAATAAATATATATATATATTAAAAATTAATAGCTTTGTATTTTATTTTGTTAAGGTTATTATTATGTATATTAAATTTATTGCGGAAACTAAATTACCAACGCCTTGGGGTGATTTTCTTTTAGTGGGTTTTGAAGAAATTTTTACTGGATATAATCATATAGCATTAATATATGGTGATGTTAAATTTTTTTCTTCTATATTAGTTAGAATACATTCAGAATGTTTAACTGGTGATACTTTTTTTAGTTTGCGTTGTGATTGTGGTTTTCAACTTGAAGCTTCATTAACTTATATAGTTAAAAATAAATGTGGTATTTTGTTTTATCATCGTCAAGAAGGTAGAAATATCGGTATTTTAAATAAAATACGTGCTTATTCATTTCAGGATATTGGAGTTGATACTGTTGAAGCTAATTATAAATTAGGTTTTTTAAAAGATGAGCGTGATTTTTCTTTGTGTTTTTTTGTATTTAATATTTTAGGTATAAAAAAAATTATATTACTTACTAATAATCCAGAAAAGGTAAAAATCTTAATAAGATCTGGAGTTAATATTATTGAAATAATACCTTTGGTTTTAGGAAAGAATTTTAATAATTTGTATTATTTGAGTTCTAAAATAAATAAAATGGGTCATGTTTTTAAATAATTTTATTAATTTTAATTTTATTTAAAAATATTTTTAATTAAATTAAGATAATAATCTAAGTGTATAAAATGGATAAAACAAGAAATTTTTCTATAATTGCTCATATAAATCATGGAAAGTCTACATTATCTGATCGTTTAATTCAAATTTGTGGTGGTTTGAGTAAACGTGAAATGACATGTCAAGTTTTAGATTCTATGGATTTAGAACGTGAAAGAGGTATTACTATTAAAGCACGAAGTGTTATGTTAACTTACCGTTCTTTAAATAATCAAATTTATAATCTTAATTTTATTGATACACCTGGACATGTTGATTTTTCTTATGAAGTTTCTAGATCACTCTCTGCTTGTGAGGGTGCTTTACTTTTAGTTGATGCCAGCCAAGGAGTTAAAGCTCAAACTTTAGCTAATTTTAAAATAGCTATTTCTATGAATTTAAAGGTTATTCCTGTATTAAATAAAATTGATTTATTAAATGCTGATTTAGTCCGTGTTTCTAAGGAAATTCAAGATATTACAGGTATTAATTCTAATGATATATTATATTGTTCAGCAAAAAATGGTCAGGGTATTTATAATATTGTTGAAAAAATTATTAAATATATTCCTGCTCCAATAGGTGATCCTAATCATTATCTTCAAGCTTTAATTGTTGATTCTTGGTTTGATAAATATTTAGGTGTTATAATCTTGGTACGTATTAAAAATGGTACCTTATATAAAGGTGATAAAATAAAAATTGTTAGTACAAATAAATTCTATAATGTTGACAGATTAGGTATTTTTACACCTAAACTCATAGATCGTGATGTATTACATTGTGGTGATGTTGGTTGGTTAATTTGTTCTATTAAAGATATTTTAAGTGTTATAGTTGGTGATACTATAACTCATTTATATAATTCTTCCTGTAAATTATTACCTGGTTTTAAAAAAATTAAACCTCAGGTTTATGCTTGTTTGTTTTCTATAGACTCTAATAAATACAAATTACTTTATAATGCTCTTAATAAATTTAGTTTAAATGATTCTTCTTTATTTTATGAATCTGAGTTTTCCTCTAGTTTAGGTTATGGTTTTCGTTGTGGTTTTCTTGGTTTATTACATATGGAAATTACAAAAGAAAGATTGGAGCGTGAATATAATATAGAATTGTTAATTACTAATCCAACATTAATTTATGAAGTATTAATAAAAAATAATAAATTATTATATATTGATAATCCTATTAAATTAAAATCTTTGAATAATATTATTGAATTTAGAGAGCCAATTGCTAAATGTTGTATATTATCACCTAAAATTTATTTAGGAAATATTATTTCTTTATGTGAAAAAAAACGTGGTATTCAAATTGATATAATATATTATACCAACCAAGTATTAATTATATATGAAATACCTATGTCTGAAATAATATATGATTTTTTTAATAAAATTAAATCTATTTCTCATGGTTATGCCTCTCTTGATTATGTTTTTAAATATTTCAAGATATCAGATATTGTTTGTGTTGATTTTTTTATAAATAAAAAAATAATAGATCCATTATCTTTAATAATACATCGTAGTAATGTGTTATATATATGTCGTAATTATGTTCGCAAGCTTCAATCTTTAATACCTAGACATCAATTTGATATTGTTATTCAAGCTGCTATAGGTAGTAATTTTATTTTTTCTTTAAAAATAAAACAATTACGTAAAAATGTTATAGCTAAATGTTACGGTGGGGATGTCACTCGTAAAAAAAAATTATTAAAAAAACAAAAAGAGGGTAAAAAACGTATGAAATTATTAGGTAATATTAAATTACCTCAGGAAGTATTTTTATCATTTTTAAAAATTACTGATATTTAATAATAATTAAAATTAATTAATAATTTTAATTTTATATTTAGGTATTTATGAAAAATAAATTTAATAAATTATTAAAATTTCCTTGTTTATTTACTTTGAAAATTATATGTAATAATTATAAAAAATTAATTTATCAAATAATTAAAATTATAAGGTTTTATGTTAGATATGTTTACTTATCTTATATTAAAATTAGTAATTTAAAAAAATATTATTCATTATCTATTATTATTATTATTTATTATTCTTATCAATTGGAAAAATTATATATAAAACTAAAAAAATTAGATTTAGTTAAAATTATTCTTTAACTAGAGATTTTATTATGATTAAAAGTTTAATTATTCGTAAATTAGGTTTGAAATCATATATAAATATTGTTAATGATATGTATTTTTTTACTAAATTTCGTAATAAATATAGTATTGATGAGATTTGGTTTGTTCAACATTTTGAAGTTTTTACACAAGGTCGTTATGTTAATATTAAAAATAATTTTATTATAAATAATATTCCAGTTATTAAAAGTGATAGAGGTGGTCAAATTACATATCATTCTCCTGGTCAACAATTAGTTTATTTTTTATTAGATTTGAATCGTAGAAAATTAAATATACGTAAATTTATTTTTATTTTAGAGAATGTAGTAATATCTACTCTTTTATTTTTTTTAATTAAAGGTCATACTTGTTACGATGCTCCTGGAGTATATGTTGGCGCGAAAAAAATTTGTTCTATTGGTTTGCGTATTAGTAAAGGTTGTTCTTTATATGGTTTTGCTTTAAATATTAATATGAATTTATTACCCTTTAGTTATATTAATCCTTGTGGGTATTTGGGTTTAAGTATGACTCAATTATTTGACTTATCTTATAATGTTAATATTAATTTTGATTTTGTTTTGTTAGTTTTAATTAAAGAATTAATAAGATTTTTATCTTTTTTTTAAATTAAATTAATTATTAATTAATTAATTAATTAATTAATAATTAATTTAATTTAATAGTTTATTTATAAGTATTATGATAAAAAAAACAAAATTTAAATCTGGTTTTATTATAGAAAATAAACATATTAAATATAAATATTTTATAAAACAAGAATTTAATGCTGGTATTGTGCTTAAAGGTTGGGAGATTAAATCATTTCGTAAAAAAAAAATAAATATAGATAATAGTTATGTTGTTTCAATTAAAGGTGAGATTTTTTTATTTGGTGCTTTTTTCCAACCTTTATCAAAGTCTAATTTGTATTTTTTTTATAATGCTACTCGTGTTCGTAAATTGTTATTAAATAAGTATGAAATTAATTTATTAATTAATGCTATTAAATTTACAGGTTATACAATAGTTGTGCTTTATATTTTTTTGCAGAAATCTTTTGTTAAAGTAAGAATTGGTATTGCTAAAGGTAAAAAAAAAATTGATAAACGTGTTATTATAAAAAAACGTGAGTGGTTAATTAATAAAAATCGTATTATTTGTTAATTTTTTTTAATATAAGTTATTAATTTTATGAGATCAAAATATCCTTGGCTAAGTTTATTATATAAGCAAATATTAATTCATTATAAGCAATTAAGTAGTTATCATGCAATATTATTGCATGGACAACCAGGTAATGGTGAGGATATATTGTGTTATTTTATAAGTATGTGGTTATTATGTAATAAAAAAACAGATATTGAAATTTGTGGTGTTTGTAATAATTGTAAATTAATGAAATTAGGTAATTGTCCTGATTTTTATAAATTAGAGCCTTTAAAAAATTTTTTAAAATTAGGTATAGATGATATTAGAGATGTTATTAATAATTTACATAACAGTCCTCATCATAATGGTAATAAAGTAGTTTGGTTGCCTCGTAGTGAATCTATGACAAAACAAGCATCTAATGCTTTATTGAAAATATTAGAGGAACCTCCGTTAAATACTTATTTTATATTAAGTTGTAAAATTTTAAAGTATTTATTGCCTACTATTAAAAGTAGGTGTTTATATTGGTATATTCCTGTTCCAAGTGAAAACTTAGGTATTAAATGGTTGAAATATAATGGTGGTTATAATTCTTATATTTCTCGTATTGCATTAAGATTGTGTGGTGGTGGTCCATTAATCGCAAAATCTATATTACATCCTCTTCGTTGGCAAGAACGTATTATTTTATATGATACATTATATAGAGCTATTTATTCGTATAATATGTTATTATTATTACCTTTATTAAAGTTATCTAAAGATGATTGGTCTTTACATTGGTTACTTACTTTAATTAATGATTCTATTAAATGTAAATTGGGTTTGTATAAATTTTTAATTAATTATGATAAATTTTTTTTAATTAATATTATTGCTAAATTTTGTTCTATAGAAACGTTACATATACAGTGGCAATATTGGTTTTTTTATTTAAGACAAAAACATGAAATAGATGGTGTTAATTGTGAATTATTACTTGTTAATGGATTATTAAGTTGGGAGCGTTGTTTAAATAATGTTAAATAATAATTTTTTTAAAAAAAAACTGAAACGACAGGTTGATAAACAACCTGTCGTTTTTTTTTTATTTAATTAATTTTTTTACTTAATAATTTATTTATACGTTTAATGAATTTATTAGGATCTTCTAGATTTCCCCTTTCGGCTAATAATGCTTGTTCTAATAATAATTCAATCCATTCATTAAATAACTCATCTTTTTCAATTAAAGTTATATTTTTTATTATCTTATGTTCTGGGTTTAATTCAAATATGTATTTAATTTCCGGGGCTGATTGTCCTGCTGCATTAAATATTTTTACCATTTGTGTACTCATATCATTTATATCAGTAGTAACTACTGATGGGGTGTTGATTAATCTATTTGTAATTTTTACTTCTTTAATTCTTTCTCCTAAATAATTTTTAATACGTTCAATAAATGTTTTTAATTTTTCTTCATTTTTTTCTTGTTTTTTATTATTTTTTTTTATTAATTTTTCTAATTCTGGATCTTTTTTACTTATAGATTGAAAAGATTTCCCTTTAAATTTGGGAATATAACTTATCATCCATTCATCAATTCTATCAGATAATAATAATACTTCTATGCCTTTTTTATGTAATAATTCTAGATGAGGACTATTTTTTGCGGTTGTATAATTATCTGCTGTTATATAATAAATTTTATCTTGATTTTTAATCATACGTTTTACATAATCTTCTAATGATACATTTTGTAATTCATTTTCTGTGTAATTAGTAGTAAATCTTAGTAATTTAGTTATTGTTTCGCTATTATTTTGATCTTCGCTTGGTCCTTCTTTTAAAATTAATCCAAATTCTTTCCAGAAAGATTGATATTTTTCTTTATCTTCTTTAGCTAATTTTGTAAGCATATTTAAAATTTTTTTACTTATATTTTTTTTTAAATTTTGAGCTATATTATTATCTTGTAATATTTCTCTTGAAATATTTAAAGGTAAATCATTAGAATCTATTAATCCTCTTATAAATCTTAAGTATTTAGGTATTAATTGTTCTGCATTATCCATTATAAAAACTCTTTTTACATATAGTTTTAACCCACTTTTGTATTCGCGATTCCATATATCCCAAGCTGCTTTTTTAGGAATATAAAATAAACTAATATATTCTTGTTGTCCTTCTATATGATTATGACTCCAAATTATTGGATCATTTACATCTTGAAAGTTGTTTTTGTAAAATTCTTTATATTCTTTTTTTGTAATTTCTATTTTATTTTTTGTCCATAATGCTTTTGCTTTATTTATTTTTTTCCATGTTAAGACTTTGTCTTCTTTATTTTTTTTTTCTTCTTTTATTTCAATTGGTAAAGTAATATGATCAGAATATTTTTTTATAATATTTTGAATGCGCCAGTTATTTAAAAATTCATCTTCATTTTCTTTTAAATAAAGAGTTATCTCTGTTCCTCTTTTGTTTTTTATTATATTACTAATAGTATAAGTACCTTCTCCATTTGATTCCCATAATGTTCCTTTATTTATTTTATCACCCGCGGCTCTTGTGCGTACTTTTATTTTTTTAGCAATAATAAATGCTGAATAAAAACCAACACCAAATTGGCCTATTAGTTGTTCTTTTTTAGATATGTCTTTTTTTATTGATTTAATAAAATCTTTTGTTCCAGATTTAGCTATTGTTCCTAAATTATCTATTACTTCTTTATTATTCATACCTATTCCGTTATCATTAATAATAATTGTTCTATTTTTTTTTGAGCATGATATACGTACTAATAATTTATTATCTTTTTCGTATAAATCTGGATTTGATATAGCTAAAAATCTTAATTTATCTGCTGCGTCCGATGCATTAGAAATAAGCTCTCTTAAAAAAATTTCTTTATTAGAATAAAGTGAATTAATCATTAAATGTAATAATTCTTTAACTTCTGATTGAAATCCGTAAGTTTTTTTATTTTCAATATTCATTAATATACCTTAATTTTTATTTTAAAAATATTAATTATCTTTTTTTTTTTTTAAAAGATATTGTTTTTTTTATATTTATTTTAATTTCTAAATAGAATTTTTTTAAATAAAATTTTTTATTATATTTTATTTATTATTTTTATTTCTAGGATGAAAGGTTATTATACGTAGTAATATCATTTCTACTCCCATTTTATAATTTTTAGCATATTTTAATTCTTTATTTCCTTTTATGAGTATTTTATAAAAAAAATGTATTTCTTTTAAGGAAAATTCTGAAATTAATTTTTGTAATCTATTAGGTTTTTTTGTTTTTGTATTATTTGTTATTTTTTTTATTGCAATATGATGTAATAATGATAACATTTCTATTATTATATTTTTATATTGTACTCCATTTAAGTTATATTTGTTTAGTTGTAGAAGTAACATTTCACTATTAGCTTTAATTAATATTTCTAATAATGTTAATGGTTGATTAATATTTATTAAACCTAACATTATTTGTATCGTATCTACTTTTATTTTTTTTTTGTTTATAGCTATAGCTTGATCTGTAATATTTAAAGCATCTCTCATACTACCATTGGCATTTTTCGCTATTAATTTTATAGCTAATGATTCTGCCTTAATATTTTCTAATTTTAATATTTTTTCAATTTGTTTATAAATTTGTATAGGATTAAAAGCGTTTAAATAAAATTGTAAACATCTAGATAAAATTGTGTTGGGTATCTTATTTGGATTTGTTGTTGCTAATATAAATTTAACATGACTAGGTGGTTCTTCTAATGTTTTTAATAATGCATTGAAGCTATATTTAGATAACATATGGACTTCATCTATAAGATAAATTTTAAACCTACCTCTGCTTGTAGTATATTCAATATTATCTATAATTTCTTTAATATCTTCTACTTTAGTTTTTGATGCTGCATCAATTTCAATAAAATCTATAAATTTATCATGGTTTATTTCATGACAATTTATACATTTATTACATGGGTTTACTGTTATTCCATTTTCGCAGTTTAATGATTTATTTAATAAACGTGCTATGGTAGTTTTTCCAATACCTCTTGTTCCTGATAATAAATATGTATGATGTATTTTACCTGAATTAATACTATTTATAAGAGCTTTTATTACATGTTCTTGGCCAACTACATCGTTAAATGTTTTAGGCCTCCACTTATTTGCTAATATTTTATAATTCATATTTTTTTATATTTTTATTAAATAAAATTTATATTTATTTATAAAGTAAATTTGTTTTTTTTAATTTTAACATAGTTAATAATTTATTAATATAATGAATATTTATTATATCATAAAAATAACTTATTAATTTAATTTAATTTAAATGTAAGTTAAAATTTTTTGTTTAAAATTCACTGAATAATTAATTAATTATACATTTATGGGATAAATTTAATGAAATTATTTAAAAATAATAAAGATTCTTCTTCTTTAATTAAAAATAAAGTATGGAATGGTTTATTATTGACTAATTCAGCTTCTAAGCAAATTAATAAATTAATTAGTGAGGAAATTTCTATAATTGGATTGTGTCTTAATATTAAGAAATCAGGTTGTGCTGGTTATAGTTATTTTTTAGAAAAAATTTATAAATTAAATGATTACGATTTATTATATAAATGTAAAAGTATTAAATTATATGTTCCTTTTGAAATTATGCCATTAATAGATGGCACTAAACTTGATTATATAAGAGAAGGTTTGAACTGTGTTTTTAAATTTAATAATCCTAAGGCTCAATATGCATGTGGTTGTGGTGAGAGTTTTGGTTTTAAATAATTTAAAATTATGGAATATGATAATGATGTTAATGTTTCTAATGATTTCAATTTTATTGAATCATCTTTATTTGAGAAACAGTTTTATAAAGAAGGGTTTTTTACTAAATTAGTTACTGAAGAATTGGTTAGGGGTATTGGTAAAAATGTTGTTTATGCTATTTCATTAAAGAGATTCGAACCTAATTGGATGCTTAAATTTCGTTTGAACGCTTATAAATCGTGGATTATTATGAAAGAACCCCATTGGTTAAATGCTAATTATACTTCTTTGAATTATAATGATTATAGTTATTATTCTACTCCTATATCTAATAATTTAAATAAAAATAAAATTTCTGAATTAAATATTTATGAAAATAAAAATTATTTAACTACAGAGGTAAAAAATACTTTTAATAAACTTGGTATTCCAACTAATGATAATGATCAAATAGCAGTAGATGCTATTTTTGATTCTGTATCAGTATCTACCACTTATTGTAATAAACTTTCTCAGCAAGGTGTTATTTTTTGTTCTTTTAATGAGGCTTTGTGTAAATATTCAAAATTAATACGTAAATATTTAGGTACTATTGTTTCTTTTAATGATAATTTTTTTTCTGCACTTAATTCTGCAATGGTTTCTGATGGTACTTTTGTATATATACCTAAAAATATATATTGTCCAATAGAATTATCTACATATTTTCGAATTAATTCTTTTAAAACTGGTCAATTTGAGCGAACAATTATTATTGCAGAAGAAGGAAGTTATGTTAGTTATATTGAGGGTTGTTCATCTCCATCACGTGATAATTATCAATTACATGCTGCTGTTGTTGAGGTAATTATTTTTAAAAATGCTATTGTTAGATATTCTACTGTTCAAAATTGGTCTGTTGGAGATAATTTAAATAAAGGTATATTAAATTTTGTTACTAAACGTGCTTTGTGTTTTGGTGAAAATTCTAAAATGTCTTGGACTCAATCTGAAACTGGATCAATTATTACTTGGAAATATCCAAGTGTAATTTTATATGGAAATAATTCAATTGGTGAGTTTTTTTCTGTAACTTTAACAAATGGATATCAAAAAGCTGATACTGGAACTAAAATGATTCATATAGGTAAAAATACTAAATCTACTATTATTTCAAAAGGAATTTCTATTGGTATGAGTGTAAATACTTATCGTGGTTTGTTAAAAATTATGTTTAATGCTGTTAATTCTCGTAATTTTACACAGTGTGATTCTATGCTTGTTGGTAATAAATGTATTTCTAATACTTTTCCATGTATAGAAATTAGTAATAATACATCTATATTAGAGCATGAAGCTACAATATCTAGTGTTAATGAAGATCAATTATTTTATTGTCGTCAACGTGGTATTAGTAAAGATACTGCGTTAATATTAATTATTAATGGTTTTTGTAAAAATATTTTTTATAAATTACCTTTAGAGTTTTCTGTTGAAGCGCAAAAATTGTTAAGTATAAGTTTAAAAAACAGTGTTGGTTAAATTTATTTTTATTTAACACTTATTTTTTAATATAAGATAATATGAATTAATTTTGTATAGGAATTTTTATTTATGTTATTTATTAAAAATGTGAGTGTTAGTATCGAAGATGTTTTAATACTTAAAAATTTAAATCTTAAAGTGAAATCAGGTGAAGTACATGCTATAATGGGGCCTAATGGTTCAGGTAAAAGTACTTTATCTATGATGTTAGCTGGTTATGATTATTATAAAATTATAACAGGCGAGGTTTTATTTAAAAATTTTAATTTATTAACTTTATTACCTGAAGAAAGAGCATGTGAGGGTTTATTTTTATCTTTTCAATATCCTGTAGAGATACCAGGTGTTAGTAATAAAGTTTTTTTGCAAAATGCTGTAAATTCATTACGTAAATATAGAAATAAGTCGTTGCTAAATAAATTTGATTTTCTTGATTTTGTATTATCAAAAATAAAATTACTTAATATGTCTACTAATTTACTTAATCGATATGTTAATGTGGGCTTTTCTGGGGGTGAAAAAAAAAGAAATGATATTTTACAAATGATACTTCTTGAACCAGATTTATGTATTTTAGATGAAACAGATTCTGGTTTAGATATTGATGCATTAAAAATTGTTTCTTATATTGTAAATTTATTACGTAATAAAAAACGTTCTTTTATAATTATAACTCATTATCAGCGTATTTTAAATTATATTAAACCTGACTATGTTCATGTTTTATATCAAGGTTCTATTGTAAAATCTGGTGATTTTACTTTAGTAAAAAAACTTGAGGAACGAGGTTATGAGTGGCTTTCAAAATAATAATAATTTAAAAATTTTAAATCAATGGTATCAGTTTTTTGTTAGGAATGGTGAATTATGTATTCCTAAAATTTATTTATATTGGTTAAATGTTGAATATCTTGGATTGCCAAATATAAAAGATAAATTTTTAAAATATTCTCCAATAGAATGGTTATTAAATTATAATTATGTAAATAATCTAAAAAAAAAAATAACAATATATGATTTGAATAATTTAAGTTTAAATATTAATGCTTATAGGTTAGTTTTTATAGATGGATTTTTTAGTAAGTATTTAAGTGATGTTGATATTGGTTTGTGGTGTTTTGATATTAAATCTAATTATAATTATTTATTTGAATTTATTAAAGTAGATTTTTTTTTATATTTAATGGAGAGTTTGTGTAGACAAATTACATATATTTATTTACCTGAAAATTGTAAGGTAATTAAACCTTTATATATTTTACATATAAGCACAGGTTTAAAAAAAAAAAAATTGTTAAATATGATTCAATATCGTCATCATATTGATTTAAAATTTAAATCCAAAGGTAAAATTATTGAGCATTTTGTAAGTTTTTCTAAAAAATATTGTTTTTGTATTTCAAGAACTAGTATTAGTGTTTCTAATATTGCTTTTTTGAATTATACAAAATTAATATCTGAAAATAATTTAAATTATTTTTTTGATTATAATGATATTAATGTTTATTATTCTTCTACTATAATATATAAAATATTTATTTTTAGTGGTATTTTAAATTATTATAATTTTAATATTAAATTTAATTCTAAGAGATCAAATTTTTTTATTTATACTTTATGTATTCCTTTTAAATATAGTATAATTAATATTAATACTTATATTGAGCATAAAAAAAATTTTTGTTTTAGTTATCAATTATATAAAATTATATTATTTTATTGTTGTAAATTAATATTTTATGGTTTAATAAAAATATTTAAAAATATAATTAAAACTGAAAGTTTAATGATTAATCATAATTTATTATTGAATAATTTATCTGAGATAAATACAAAACCATATTTAGAAATTTATACTGATGATGTTAAATGCAATCATGGTGTTACTGTTTTACAGATTGATAAAAATCAATTATTTTATTTGCAATCTCGTGGTATTTCTTATTTTAATTCTTATAAAATAATTATTTATGGTTTTGCGTCAGAAATAATAAAAATAATTAATTGTAATAAATTAATTATTTTTTTATTTTTATTTATTACTCGAAATTTTTTTGGAGTTCGATATAATAATGAGTTATCCAATTGAAAAAGTACGTTTAGATTTTCCAATTTTAACACAATATGTAAATAATTATCCATTAATTTATCTTGATAGTGCAGCTAGTTCACAAAAACCAAATGATGTTATTTTATGTTCTAATAATTTTTATTGTAAAAAATATTCTTCAGTTCATCGTGGTTTATATTTATTAAGTAATAAAGCTACTACTTATATGGAAAATATAAGAAAAAATATAGCTAATTTTATTAATTCAAATTTAAATGAAGAAATTGTTTTTATTAAAGGTTCTACTGAAGGGATTAATTTAGTTGTTAATAGTTGGTGTCGTTGTTATTTGCAATTTGGTGACAATATTTTAATAACTGAAATGGAACATCATGCTAATATTGTTCCTTGGCAGATATTAATTAAAGAAAAAAAAATAACGTTGTGTTATATACCGTTATTATTAGAAGGTATTATAGATTTATCTAAATTACATTTTTTTATAAATAAAAATACTCGAATATTTTCTATAACTCAATTGTCTAATGTTTTAGGTATATTAAATCCTTTATTGGTATTAATATCTATAATACGTACTTTAAGTAATTCTATTATTGTTATAGATGGTGCTCAAGGTATTATACATCAAAATATAGATATGCAAATATTAGATTGTGATTTTTATGTTTTTTCTGGACATAAATTCTATGGTCCATCTGGTATTGGTATTCTTTATGGAAAAAAAATGTTATTTGATATTATGCCTCCTTGGGAAGGAGGTGGATCTATGATAAATAAAGTAAGTTTAGTAGAAAAAATTGTTATTTTTAATGAATCTCCTTGGCGTTTTGAAGCTGGCTCACCTAATATTGTAGGTATAATAGGATTAGGAGCTGCTTTTGTTTATATTTTGAAAATAGGTTTGATTAATATTCATGTTTATGAATATGAATTAATGCGTTATGCTATAGTTATGTTATTTAAAATTCCAGGTTTAAGATTTTATGGTTTATATGATCGTATAGGTGTAATATCTTTTAATATTGATAAATATCATCCTTATGATATTTCTTGTTTTCTTGATCAATACGGAATAGCTATAAGGACTGGTCATCATTGTGCTATGCCATTAATGAATTTTTACAATGTTTCTGGTATGTGTCGTATATCTTTAGCTATGTATATAAATTTTAAAGATATTGATTTTTTAATTAAAAGTTTATTAAGAATTTTGTTTTTATTTAATTGATATAATTAAGTTTAAGGGTTGATTTTATGTTTTTATTACCAAGTAAAGATAAATTATTTATAAATTTTTCACGGTGTATTAATTGGGAAGAAAAATATCTTTATATAATTGAATTAGGTGATAATTTAATTTTTATACCTAAAAATTTATTAAGAATAGAATATTTTATAACTTCATGTCAAAGTAAAGTATGGATTGTAATGACGGTTAATATTAATGGTATTATTAAGTTTTATGGTTATAGTGATACTGCTATAATTAGAGGTTTGATTACTTTAATATTTATTTTTTATAACGGACTTGCATTTTTTGAAATTTTTAATCAAGATATTTATTTTTTTTTTAAGAAATTATCATTAACACGTTATTTAACACCCTCTAGAATTAAAGGTATATATACTATATTACATATTATACAAATAAAGGTATTTTCTATTTTAAGTATATTTAAAAAAAATAAAGCGGGAAACGAGATTTGAACTCGTGACCCTAACCTTGGCAAGGTTATGCTCTGCCACTGAGCTATTCCCGCTTTTATATAATATATTATATATTAAATTTAATAATTTGCAAGTTTTAATTTATTTTATTTGTAATATAATTTTTATTATTTTAATATAATAAAAATTATTTTATTAATTAATATTAAATTTTGTTTAAAATAATAATTTATTAAGTAATATAATAAAAGAATATTAAAATTTAATTTTTGTATTTTTTATTATATTATTTTTTTTTAAAAAATGTAATAAATTTTTAATAATTTATTATATTTAATTTTAAAAAATTTACTAAAAATTTTTTTGTAATTATTTTTATATAAATTTATAAAAAAAATTAAATTTTTTAATTTAGTTTTATATATTTTATAATAAAATTATTTATGATATAATATTTTTATTTGAAAATATTTATTTATAAATTATATAATAATTATATTAAAAATTGGATAATATTGTTATGAATAATAATTTTAAAAATAATAATGATAAATTAAAATTTAAAAGTAATAAATTAAAAAATATATCTTTAATAAAAAATATCTTAAATCCATTTAAAAGGCCTATTGTTCAATTAAAGTTAAATTTATTATATATTAAACCAAAAATTAAAAGTATACGTAATTGTTTTAAAAAAATATAGAAAAAAAATTATAAAATTATATAAAAATTTAATATTATAAATATAAATTTAATTTTATGGAAAAAAAAATAAAAAAAAATGATAACTATTAATCAATTAGTACGTAAATCACGTTCTTTAAAAGTTATTAAAAGTGATGTACCTGCTTTATCTAGATCTCCACAAAAACGAGGAGTATGCATTAAAGTTTATACTACAACACCTAAAAAACCTAATTCTGCGTTACGTAAAGTTTGTCGTGTTCGTTTAACAAATGGTTTTGAAGTAACTTCTTATATAGGTGGTGAAGGTCATAATTTACAAGAACATTCCGTTGTTCTTATTAGGGGTGGTAGGGTTAAAGATTTACCTGGTGTCAGATATCATGTTATACGTGGTGCTTTTGATTGTTCTGGTGTAAAAAATCGTAAAAAAAGTCGTTCTAAATATGGTGTTAAAAAACTTAAAATATAATTTTTATTATAAATAAAATTTAAAAAAGTATATATATTAATAATTTAATGAGGTATTTATGGCTCGTCGAAAAATTATTTATCAACGTAAGATTCTATCTGATCCTAAATTTGGATCTAAACTTTTATCTAAATTTATAAATATGTTAATGTTGAATGGTAAAAAATCTATTGCAGAAAAAATTGTATATTCTGCTTTAAATAAATTAAGTAAATTTTCTAATAAAAGTCAATTAGAATTATTTGAACTTGCATTGGAAAATGTACGTCCTATTGTAGAAGTAAAGTCACGCCGCGTTGGTGGTTCGACTTATCAAGTTCCAGTAGAAGTTCGTTCCAATCGTCGTGATACTTTAGCTATGCGTTGGATTATTAATTCTGCTCGTAATCGTAATGATAAATCTATGATTTTACGATTATCTAATGAAATTTTTGATGCATCAGAGAATAAAGGTAATTCTATAAAAAAACGTGATGAAATTCATCGTTTAGCTGATTCTAATAAGGCCTTCGCTCATTACCGTTGGTAAAGATATTTTGAAATTAATTAAAATATTAAATGTTTTTTTAATAATTTAATTTAAATATCAATATTATTGAGGTTTATTATGATTCGTATTACACCTATTGAATGTTATCGTAATATAGGTATTAGTGCTCATATAGATGCTGGTAAAACTACTATAACTGAACGTATTTTATTTTACACAGGTGTTAATCATAAAATTGGAGAAGTTCATGATGGTTTAGCTACTATGGATTGGATGGTTCAAGAACAAGAACGTGGTATAACTATTACTTCTGCTGCAACTACTTGTTTTTGGTCTGGTATGTCTAATCAGTTTAAATCTCATCGTATTAATATTATTGACACTCCTGGTCATGTTGACTTTACTATTGAAGTAGAGCGATCTATGCGTGTTCTTGATGGTGTTGTTATGATTTATTGTGCTGTTGGTGGTGTTCAACCTCAATCAGAAACTGTATGGCGTCAAGCAAATAAATATAAAGTTCCACGTATTGCGTTTATTAATAAGATGGATAGAATGGGCGCTGATTATTTACGTGTAATAAAACAATTAAAATATCGTTTAGGTGCTAATCCTGTCCCTATTCAATTAGCTATTGGTAAAGAAGAGAAATTTGTAGGCGTTATTGATTTAATAAAAATGAAAGCTATTTATTGGAATGAAAAGGATCAAGGTTTATCTTTTTATTATAAGGATATTCCAGATAAATATATTATTTTATCTAATAAATGGAGAAAACGACTTTTAGAATCTGCAATTGAAGAATCTGAAGAACTTATGGATAAGTATTTTTCTGGACAAAAATTAAATGAAATTGAAATAAAAAATGGTTTACGAAAAAGAGTTTTAAAAAATGATATTGTTTTAGTTATTTGTGGTTCGGCTTTTAAGAATAAAGGCATTCAAGCATTACTTGATGCTGTGGTTGATTTTTTACCATCACCTAGTGATATATTTTCAACTAAAAGTATATTAAATAATAATGGTGTTTATATAGAACGATTACCTAAAGATAATGAACCATTTTCAGCTATAGCTTTTAAAATAATTAGTGATCCATTTGTTGGTAATTTAACATTTTTTCGTGTTTATTCAGGATTAGTTAAGTCTGGTGATATAGTTTTAAATTCACTTAAACAAAAACGTGAACGTTTTGGTCGTATTGTTCAGATGCATGCTAATAAACGAGAAGAAATTAAAGAAGTTTTTGCTGGTGATATTGCTGCAGCTATTGGTTTAAAAGATGTTACTACTGGTGATACATTATGTGATATTTTATCACCTATTACTTTTGAACTTATGAGTTTTCCAGATCCTGTTATATCTGTTGCTGTTGAACCTGAAACTAAAGTGGATCAAGAAAAAATGAACTCCGCATTAATAAAATTAACTCAAGAGGATCCTTCATTTAGAGTTAGGAGTGATGATGAATCTGGTCAAATTATTATTGCGGGCATGGGCGAACTTCATTTAGAAATAATAATTGATCGAATGCGTCGTGAGTATAATGTAAAAGCTAAGGTTGGTAAACCTCAAGTTGCCTATCGTGAAACTATTCGTAATATTGTTGAGCGTGAAGGTAAATTTATTCGTCAATCTGGTGGGCGCGGTCAATTTGGTCATGTATGGTTACGAATTGAACCTATATTTAATGGTAAAGGATATGAATTTATTAATAAAATTGTTGGTGGTGTTATTCCTAAAGAATATATATCTGCTATAGATAAGGGCATACAAGAACAAATAAAAAATGGTGTTTTAGCTGGGTATCCTATTGTAGATATACGTGTTACTGTTTTCGATGGATCTTATCATGAAGTTGATTCTTCAGAGATAGCATTTAAAATAGCTAGTTCTATAGCTTTTAAAGAAGGTTTTATGAAAGCAAATCCTGTTTTATTAGAACCTATTATGAAAGTTGAGGTTGAAACACCTGAAAAATATATGGGTGATGTAATTGGTGATTTAAATCGTCGTCGTGGTATAATAGATGGTATGGAAGAAAATATAAATATTAAAATTATACAGGCTCAGGTTCCTTTATCTGAAATGTTTGGTTATGCTACTGATTTGCGTTCTCAAACTCAAGGTCGAGCTTCGTATGTTATGGAGTTTTTAAAATATAATGAATCTCCTAATAATATTGCTAAATTAATCATTGATTCCCGTAAATTTATATGAATTAAATTTTATAATTTTTTTTAATTTTAAAATGATATTATTTATTGTTAATTTTTCTTGTTTTTTAGTAACTAGATTTTTCATAATTATTAATTCTTCCTTGGATTCATTTTTTTCTATTATTAGAATAATATTTGATTCATATTTCTTTGCTTGGATTAGTTGTTTTTTTAAATTTTTTTTACCGTAATTAGTTATTAATTGTAATTCTGGTATTTCATTTCTTATTTTTTCTGCTAATAAAAATGCTTTTATTTTAATATTTTTACCTATAGTTGCTAGATAAACATTTGGTTTTAGTGATTTATTAAAATTAGGATTTGTAATTTTTATTAACATAATTAATCTTTCAATACCTATTGCAAATCCTATTGCAGGAGTTGGTTTACCACCTAGTTGTTCTACTAAATTATCATATCGTCCACCACCACATATGGTATTTTGTGATCCTAATTTATTAGTTATCCATTCAAAAACTGTATCATTATAATAATCCAATCCTCTTACTAGATTGTTATTTATTTTATATTTAATTTTATTGTGGTCTAAAAATTCGCATAATTTATTAAAATGATTTTTTGATTTTTCATCTAAATAGTCTGTTATTTTTTTTATATTTTTAATTAAATTATTAATATTATGATCTTTTTTATCTAAAATTCTTATTGGATTTTTATTTATTAATTTTAAATATTTTTTATTTAAATATGACTTGTTTTTTTTAAAAAATGATATTAGTATTTTATTATAATTTTCTCTTGTTTTTTTTGATCCTATAGAATTTAATTCTAGAGATACATATTTATTTATACCTAAAGATTTCCATAATCGTTGAGTTATTAAAATTAATTCAGCATCTACATCTGGTCCTTTTTGTCCAAACATTTCAACTCCTAATTGGTGAAATTGTCTATATCTCCCCCTTTGTGGTTTTTCATAACGAAACATTGGTCCGTAATACCAAAAACGTTGTTCTTGATTGTAAATTATACCATTTTCAATACTTGCTCTTATACAACTAGCTGTTCCTTCAGGTCTTAGGGTTAAACTTTTTCCCTTACAATTTTTAAATGTATACATTTGTTTTTCTATTACATCAGTAATATTACCAATAGCTCTTTGGAATAAATTAGTTTGTTCTATAATTGGTAAACGAATTTCTTTATATCCATAATTATTTAATATTTTTTTAAATATTTTTTCAATATTTTGCCAAAATATTGTTTCATTAGGAAAGTAATCGTTCATTCCTCTTATAGCTTTTATTTTTTTTAACATATTATTTTTTATACTTATATTATTTAATTTAATTAATTTTTAATTTTTATTTATGGTGATTTTTTAAATGCATAATACTGTTTTATTAAATGAATCAATTAAAGGTTTAAATATAAATCCTGGAGGTATATATTTTGATTGTACTTTTGGTTTTGGTGGTCATTCTCGTCTTATTTTATCAAAATTAAACAAAAATGGTAAATTATTCGCTATTGATTGTGATCCAGATGCCATTACTTATTCATTAAATATTAATAATTCATGTTTTAATATTCAACATGGTTGTTTTTCTAATATATTAGATTATGCTCTTAAATTAAATTTATTTGGTAAAGTTAATGGTATTTTATTAGATTTAGGTTTATCTTCAATGCAAATTGATAATTCAAACCGTGGTTTTTCATTTATTAATGATGGTCCTTTAGATATGCGTATGAATTATACATGTGGTCAAACTGCCGCTCAATGGCTTTCTAATGCTAGAGTGGAAGATATTTTTAATGTACTTAAAAATTTTGGGGAAGAGAGATTTGCTAAATTAATTTCTAATGCAATTGTTAATCAAAATATTAATAAACCTATAACTAGAACTCTTCAATTATCTAAGTTAATAACTAATATTGTTCCTTTTTATGAAAAATATAAACATCCAGCAACCAGAACCTTTCAAGCTATTCGAATATATATAAATAATGAATTTGAGAAAATAAAAAATGTATTAAATGATTCGTTTAAAATTTTAGCTCCTAAAGGAAGATTAGTTGTTATAAGTTTTCATTCATTAGAGCATAAATTAATTAAGTTTTTTATATCAAATTATAGTTCAAAATCTGAATTAACAATAGGATGTCCTATTATAAAATTAAATATTTTAAATAAACTTAATATAAATAAAAAATTAAAATTAATAAAAAAAATACAACCTTCATATAAAGAGGTTATTAATAATTTTTGCTCCAGAAGTGCTATTCTTCATATTATTGAAAAAAAATTTTTATAATTAATTTTTAATTAGCTAATTTTATAAATCTTTTTATTATTTTTTTTAATTTTTTTTCACTATATTTTGTTATATTATTAATATATTCTGCACTTTTTTTGCTTAATTTTTTTTTTTTTAATTCTAAATTTTTTATATTTTTAATTTTATTTTTATTTTTATTTAAAAAATTTTTAGTTTTTTTTAAATTTTTATTTATTTTAATTGTAATATTTGAAATTGAAGGTATTATATATTTTAATTTATTTAAAAGTTTTTTTTTCTCAGAAATTAAATTTAATTTCCAATTTATATTATTTGTTTCTAATATTAATATATTTTTATTAATTTTAATAATACGATAATCTAATTTGATATATTTTGGTATAAATTTTTTAATATTTTTATTAATTTTATTTATTATAAAAGCTTTTTTTTTTAATTTTATCAAATTTGTATTAGTGTTTATATTTTTTTTTTCTATAAGTTTATGTATAGGTATGGGGTAGTTTTTATTCATAATAAATTTCCATTTTTTTAAATTTAAAATTTTTATATTAAAATATAATAATATTTTTATTATATATTTTAATTATTTAATCAAACTAATAATTAAATTTTTTAATGATAAATGTATTTGGAATATAAATATGTTATTTAAATTACTTACGAAAATATTTGGTAATAAAAATGATCGTATAATTCGTCGTATGCGTATAATTGTTAATAATATTAATAACATGGAGTTTATTTTTAATAAATTTAGTAATAATGATCTTTCATATAAAACTGCTGAGTTTCGTAATCGAATTAAAAATGGTGAATTAATTGATAATATGTTCCCTGAAATTTTTTCTGTTATATGTGAAGTTAATAAAAGAATTAATAATATATGTTATTTTGATATTCAGTTAATAGGCGGTATATTGTTAAATAATAGCTGTATTATTGAAATGTGTACCGGTGAAGGAAAAACATTAACAGCAACATTCCCAGCTTATATTAATGCTTTATTTTGTAAAGGTGTTCATATTATTACTGTAAATGATTACCTTGCTAAACGTGACTCAGATTATAATCGTTTATTATTTGAATTTTTAGGATTGACTGTTGGTGTTAATTTGCAAAATTTACCTATTTGGGCTAAAAAATTAATTTATAAAGCTGATATTACTTATGGTACTAATAATGAATTTGTTTTTGATTATTTGCGTGATAATATGGTTACTAATATTAAAGAATGTGTTCAACGTAATTTATATTATGCATTATTAGATGAAGTAGATTCTATATTAATAGATGAGGCATGTACTCCTTTAGTTATTTCAGGTTTTTCGGAAGATATATCTTATTTATATATAAAAATTAATAAAATTATTAAAAATTTATGTTTTAAAAAAAAAAATAATATTAAAAATTTTTTAGATATCTGTCATTTTTTAATTGATGAAAAAAATCGTCAAATAAATTTAACTGAATTAGGTTTTATATTAATTGAAAAATTATTTATAAAATTTAAATTATTAAAAAAAGGAGAATTTTTATATTTACCAAATAATATTATATTAATTCATCATGTTATTATTTCATTACATGCTAGATTTTTTTTATTTCTTAATATAGATTATATTATTAAAAATAATGAAATTCTTATTATAGATGAATATACAGGGCGTGTTATCCCAGGTAGACGTTGGTCTAATGGATTACATCAAGCTGTTGAAGCTAAAGAAAATTTAAATGTACAAAATGAAAATGAAATATTTGCTTCAATTACGTTTCAAAATTATTTTCGTCTTTATAAAAAAATAGCTGGTATGACTGGTACTGCTAATACAGAATCATTAGAATTTAAATTAATTTATAAATTAGATACTATATTGTTACCTACTAATCGTCCTATGATTCGTAAGGATTATACAGATTTAGTATATATGACTGAAAAAGAAAAAATCAATGCTATTATTTTTGATATTAATTCTTGTATAAAAAAAAAACAACCAGTATTAATTGGCACTATTTCTATTGAAAAATCTGAATTAATTTCAAAAGAATTAAATAAATTAAATATTTCTCATAAAGTTCTTAATGCTAAATTCCATTCTTTAGAAGCTGATATTATAGCTCAGGCTGGCAAGCCTGGTTCTGTTACTATTTCAACTAATATGGCCGGTCGTGGTACTGATATTATTCTTGGCGGTAATTGGAAAACTGATTTATTAAAATTTAAATATTTAAAAAAAAATGATATTAATAATATAAAAATAATTTGGAAAAAACGTCGTGATATTGTTATTTCTGCTGGTGGTTTACATGTTATTGGTTCTGAAAGGCATGAATCTAGACGCATTGATAATCAACTTCGCGGGCGTTCAGGTCGTCAAGGTGATATTGGTTCATCACGATTTTATTTATCTATGGAAGATAATTTAATGCGTATTTTTTTATCTGATTATTTTTTAAAAATTTTAAATAGTTTTGTTGTAAAAAAAAATGAACCTATTGAGCATCCTTGGATTGATAAAGCTATTATTAAAGCTCAACAAAAAGTTGTTAATCGTAATTTTAATATACGCAAGCAATTATTAGAATATGATGATATTTTAAATGATCAACGTTATATTGTTTATAAACAACGTAATAAATTACTTAAATTAGAAAATATTAGTAATTTTATTAAGATTATGCGTAAAGATTTATTAAAAAATATTATTAATATTTATATTCCATTTAAATTTTTAAATAAAAATAATGATATTTTGGGTTTAAGTAAATATTTAAAAATTAATTTAAATTTTAAAGTATCGTTAATTAAATTTATAGAAAATAAATTAATTTTAGATAAAAATATTTTATATATTAGTATACTTAATTATTTATTAGAACAATATCATATAAAAAAAATAATATATGGTATTAAGTTTATTCGTAATGCTGAAAAATTTATAGTATTAAAGATAATTGATTTATTATGGAAAAAACATTTATTAACAATGAATTATTTGCGTAAAAGTATTCATTTAAGGTGTTATGCTCAAAGAGATCCAAAACAAGAATATAAACGTGAATCTTTTATGATGTTTGAAGTTATGTTAGATTTATTAAAATATGAAGTTGTTTCTAAATTAAGTAATTTAGAAACAACTTCACTTGAAGATATTAATTTTTATTAAATTTATTAATATCTTAATATTATATATAATTTAAATTTAAAATTTTAGATGTATTATATCTTATGCTATTCGTTAATAATATATTTCCGTTAAGTTTTTTATTATATGATGGAATTATTTTTTTTATTTTTTCTTTCCATTTTTCTTTATTTTTTTTTTTTTTAAATATTATTTCAAGTATTTTAATTGCAATAGATGCTGCAGTAGAAGCACCTGGTGATGCTCCAAGTAATGCTAATAATGAACCATCTGCAGAACTTACTGTTTCTGTTCCAAATTGTAATATACCACCTTTTTTTTTATCTTTTTTTATAATTTGTACTCTTTGTCCGGCTGTAATTAAAGTCCAATCATTGTAATTAGCTAATGGGTAATACTTTCTAAGAGCATTTAATCTATCTTGATCTGACATTAGTAATTGTTTAATTAAGTAATTTATTAATTTTATATTATCTATTCCTGCATGCATTAGTGGTAATATATTTTTTTTTGTTAATGAATAAATTAAATCTAGATGTTGACCATTTTTTAGAAATTTAGTACTAAAAGTAGCAAAAGGACCAAATAGTAATACTTGTTTTCCATTTAAAATACGAGTGTCAATATGCGGCACTGACATAGGTGGGGCACCTAATGGTGCTTTACCATAAACTTTAGCATAATGTTTATATATTACTTTAGGATTTGTTGCTACTAAAAATTGTCCACCAACTGGAAAACCAGCAAAATTATTCATTTCTGGTATATTAGATTTTTGTAATAATTTTAATGATCCTCCACCACTACCTATAAACACATAATTTGATTTTATTTTAATTTTTTCTTTTTTATTGTTAATTATATTTAAACACCAAGTTTTATCCTTATTTCTTTTAATATTTGTTACGTTATGTTCTGTATATAAATTAAAATTTATGTTTTTTTTTAAGTTTTTTAATAGTTGTTTTGTTATTTCACCATAATTAACATCTGTTCCTATCTTCATATATGTTGCTGCTATTTTTTGAGAATTATTTCTACCATTTATAATAAGTGGTGCCCATTTTTTTATTTGATTTATATCTTCTGAGTAAATCATACCTTTAAATAAATTACTAGTTTTTAATGTATTATAACGTTTTTTTAAAAAGTTTATATTATCATTATTCCATACAAAACTCATATGTGGAACATTATTAATAAATTTTTTTGGATCTTTTAGAATTTTATTTTTTATTAAAAAAGACCATAATTGTAGTGATATAGCAAATGATTCATTTATTTTTATTGCTTTTGATATATCTATAGTGTTTTTATTTGTTAAATTTGTATAGTTAAGTTCGCAGAAAGCAGCATGACCAGTTCCTGCATTATTCCAACCATTTGAACTTTCTTCTCCTACGTCTTTTAAACGTTCATACATATTAATTTTCCAATTTGGTTTTATTATTTTTAAATATATTCCTAATGTTGCAGACATAATACCCCCACCTATTAATACAATATTAATAGGTTTTTTTTTGTCTTGTTTTTTTTTTTTTTTAAATATAAAATTATTTACATTTATTATTTTAAATAAATGTTCTTTCATGATAAATATCTCTTTTTAAAATTATAGTTAATATTATATTAAAAATATTAATAATATTATACATTATAATTAATAATTTTAAAAGTATAATTTATATTATTTTTTTTAAAAATAAGTTTCATTATTAAGTTCTTTTATTCTTTTTTGTAAGGTTGGGTGTGACATAAAAATTTTATGTAAAGTTTTATAATTTGTGTGAATATAAAATGTTGTTAATATATTTCTTTCATGTTCTTTAATTTGATTTTTTATTAATTGTTTTAATGTTGAAATCATTTTTTCTTTGCCGACTATTTTGGCTGAACCTGCGTCAGCACGAAATTCTCTATATCTTGAAAACCATAATGTTATTATATTTGCTGAGGTTGCAAATATTATTTCTAATGTTTTAGATATTATGAAATATAAAGATGATTTATTTTTTATATTTATTTTATTATATATTAATTTTATTACTAATTTAGTAAATATTTTAGCAATAAATATAACAAATGTATTAATGGTTCCTTGTAAAAGAGTCATTGTAATCATATCACCATTAGCAATATGACTTATTTCGTGTGCAATAACTGCTGATATTTTATCTTTATCCATTTTTTGTAATAAACCTGTACTTATTGCTATTAGTGCATTATTTTTACATGATCCAGTGGCGAAAGCATTAATATCTGATGTTTCATAAATTGCTATTTGAGGTGTTTTTATTTTCATTATTTTTGCTTGGTTTTTAATTATTTTAGTTATCCATTTTTCAATATTATTTTTTGGATATTCTACAATAATACCATTTACTTTTTTTAATGCTATAGATTTAGATGTTAATAAAGAAATAAAAGCTCCTCCAAAGCTAAGTAAACTAGATATAATTAGTATTCCAATTTTACTATTTGATTGAATTTTTGTTAACTCTAATATTAAACCAAAAATTGTCATAATTGATATATTACTTAGTAAGAAAAGTATTATTCTTATCATTAAAGCCTCTTGGAATTATTTAATTTTATTTTATTTATTGAATTTTATTTAAATTATGAATTAATTAAGTGTTTTTTTTTTATAATAAAAACACCATTGCCTCCATTTTTAAATTTAAACCATTTAAATTTTAATTTAGGATATTTATTTATTAATTTTGACATATTATTACCTACTTCGCAAATTAATATACCTTTTTTAGATAGATAATTTGATGCTAAAGAAATAATAATTTTGATTATTTTTAAACCTTTATTTTTTGTTTTTAACGCGGATATTGGTTCGTATTTATATTCTTTTGGTAAAATATTAATGTTTATATTGTTTATATATGGTGGGTTTGTAATAATAATATCATATTTTTTAAATTTTATATTTTTAAATAAATTAGAATAAATTGGAAATACTCTGTTATTAACTTTATGTTTTTTAATATTATATTCTGTAATTTTTAAAGCATTTACATTAATATCTACTGCATCTATTTCTGATTTAGGAAAAGAATAGGCACAGGCAATTGCAAAACAACCACATCCTGTGCACATATCAAGAATATAATTAGGTTTAAATTTTAATAAATTATAAAATTTATTATTAATAATTTCACTTATAGGTGATCTTGGTATAATTACTCTTTTATCTATATAAAATTCTAAACCACAAAACCATGCTTTATTAGTTAAATATGATATTGGTATTTTATTATTTATTCTTTCTTTTACTTTTTTAAATATTTTTAATTTTTCTTTAAAGGTTATATTTGTATTATATAAATTTTTTGGAAAATCTAATGGTAAGAATAAATTAGGTAATATTAACTGAATTGCTTCATCTAAAGGATTATCTGTTCCGTGTCCATAAAAAATTTTTGAAGCATTAAATTTACTAATTGTCCAACGTATAATATCTTTTATTGTATATATATCTTTTTTGTGATTTTTTATATTTTTTTTCATTAGTACCTACTTAATATTATATATTAATTATTAAATTTATATCCATAATTGTTCTATATTATATAGTTTGCGTGTTTCTTTTAACATAATATGTATAATTATATTATTTAAATCAATAACAATCCAATCTATACTATTTTCTATTGTTATATATTTTGTTTTTATTCCAATTAAATTTATTTTTTTTATAATATTATTAGCAATGTTCATAATATGTTTATTAGATATCCCTGTGCATATTATTATAAAATTTGTTATATTTGATTTATTTTTAACATTTAAAATTTTAATATTTTTTCCTTCGTTATTATTTATTTTTTTTAAAATATAATTCATTATTTTATTGTTTGACAAAATTTTTTTACCTTTATTTAAAATATTTTATTTATTAATATTATTTTATTAAATATTTATTATTTTTAATATTTTTAATTCATTACAAATTAATAAAGTTAATGTTTTTAAATTAATATATGTAAAACAATTTTTATTTTTTTTTATGTTTATTTCTATTTTTGTCATTATTTTTATTGCATAATGTAATTGTATTAATGAAATATTTTTTGAAATTTTAATTAAATTTAATTTATTTTTTATATATTTTTTGTTTAAAAAAAACTTATTTTTATTTTTTTTTATTTCTAATATATTTAATATATAATATTGCATTATTCTTAATAATAAAATTGGATTTGTTTTTTTTAATTTCAATTTATTTAAAATATTTAATGCTTTTTTTGTATTTTTATTTAATGATGTTGTTATCCAATTATATGGTGTAAAATTTGTAATGTTATTTAATTCATTATTTATATTTTTTAATGATATTTTTTTATTTTTATTATTTAGTTTTAATCTGGTTAGCATTTGGCTTAAGTTTGATAAATTTCCTTTATAGTTGTAATAAATATTTTTATAACTATTTATATCAAATAATAATTTTTTTTTTTTAGTATATTTTATTATCCAATTGTAAAAATTTTTTTTTTTAGGTGTTTTACAATTTATTATAATTATTTTTTTATAAAAGTCTTTAAACCAATTATAGTTTTTAAAATTTAATATTGATTTATTTTCATGTATAATTAATAATATGTTTTCTTTTAAAAAAGATATTAAATTATATAATTTATTATTAATATTTATATAATTATTATCTATAATATTTAATATTATGATTTTTTTTTTGTAAAATAAATCTTTTTCTTGACATATTTTATATATTGGTTCCCAATCTGTATTTATATATATATATATATTATAGTTTTCATGATAATTATATATTTTAGCTGTTTTTAAAATTTGTTTTTTTTTTTTTTGTATTACAAAGTAATCATTGCCAAATAATAAATAACAGGAATATATATTTTTTTTTATTTTTTTTATATTAAAATTAATCATTTTTTTCCTTTTAATATAATTTAATTTTATATATTAAATAATGTTAATTATTAATTAATATATTTAATACTTTATTAGGTATATATATTATTTTTTTTATTTTTTTTTCGTTTATGTATTTTTTTATTTTTTTTATTTTTTTAGCATAATTTATTATAAATTCTTTATTATCTGTTTTTTTAACATAAATTTTACTTCTCATTTTTCCATTTATTTGAATTATTATAATTATTTCTTTTTTTTCTATAATTTTTTTATTTATTTTGGGCCATAATTCATTATCAATTTTTTTATTATTTTTTAATATTTTCCATAAATAAAAACATATATGAGGAGTGAATGGATATAATAATTTTATTACTGTAATTAATCCTTTTTGTAATATATATCTATCTTGTTTATTATTAATTATAAATTTTTTTAATTTATTTACTAATTTCATTATTTCAGAAATTGCTATATTTAATTTTTGATTTTTATTAAAATAATTTGTCACATTATTAATTGTTGAGTTTATTTTATAAATTAAATTTTTTTGTTTACTATTTATTGATAAATAATTATGGTTTTTTATAATTCCTTTTTTTATGTATTCATAAATTAATTTCCATATACGTTTAAGAAATCGATTCGCTCCTTCTATACCAGATTGATTCCATTCTAATTCCATTTCTATTGGTGCGGCAAATATTATAAATAGTCTTAAGGTATCAGCTCCATATTTATTAATAATTATTTTGGGATTTATACCGTTATTTCTAGATTTTGACATTTTACTCATACCATTACATATAACTTCTTTTCCTTTATAATTTTTTATTTCAATAATTTTGTTTTTTTTATTTTTTTTTATATTTATTTTTTCTGGTGATATCCATATTTTTTCTTTATTATTATTAATATAGTAAAATGAATTAGATAAAACCATTCCTTGACATAATAATTTTTTTGCAGGTTCATTTGTATTTACAAATCCAGCATCACGTAATAATTTATGATAAAAACGGAAATATAATAAATGAATTATTGCGTGTTCAATTCCACCTATATATTGATCTATTGGTAACCAATATTTTGTTTTAATCGGATCTAGTATTCCATTTTTGTAATTAGGACATGTATACCTAGCATAATACCAAGATGATTCCATAAATGTATCAAAAGTATCTGTTTCTCTTAATGCTTTTTTACCTTTATAAGTTGTTTGTAACCAAGATTTTTTATTTTTTAAAAAATTATTTGTTTTTTTATTTGATATTTTATTTGGAAGAATTACTGGTAATTTTTTTTCATTTATAGTTTTTTTTTCACCATTTTCTAATGTTATTATTGGAATTGGCGCTCCCCAGTAACGTTGACGTGAAATATTCCAATCATGTAATTTATATTTAGTTTTTTTATATCCTTTTTTATTAAGTAATAAAATATTATTAATAATATTAAATGCTGATTTTAAATTTAATTCATTAAATTTTTTAGAATTAAATAATATAAAATTTTTTTTGTTTTCATTGATCATTACTGGTTTTATGGGTATTGAATATTTGTATGCAAACTTTAGATCGTTTTTATTGTGAGCTGGTATTGCCATAATTGAATTAATATTTTCATTTATATTTATAAAATTAGAAATCCATATAGGTAATAATTTTTTATTAAATGGGTGTATTGCATATAATTTTGTAAATATTCCTATTTGCTTAATTATATATTTATTTTTTATAATAATTTTATTTTTTTTTATAAAATTATTTATTTTTTTATTTTTATTTGATAATTTCTTAGATAAAGGATGGTTTATTGTAAGTATAATATAGGTAACTCCCATTAAAATATTTATTTTATTAGTATATATTTTTAAGTTTTTTTTCATATTTTTTATTTTAAATATAATTTCAATTCCATTAGATTTACCTATCCAATTGCGTTGCATTGTTTTAACTTTTTCAGGCCAGTATTTTAAATTATTTAATTCAGTTAATAATTCTTCTGCATAATCAGTAATTTTAATAAACCATTGTGGTAATTTTTTAAGTGTAATTTTAGTATCACAACGCCAACAATTTCCATTAATAACTTGTTCATTGGCAAGTACTGTTTTGTCTTTATAACACCAATTAACTATTTTTGTTTTTTTATAAATCATTTTTTTTTTATATAAATATATAAAAAACCATTGTTCCCAACGATAATATTCTGGGTCACATGTTGTAATTTCTCTACTCCAATCGTAACTAAATCCCATTAATTTAAGTTGATTTTTCATATTACTAATATTAGTATATGTCCATTTTTTTGGTGTAATATTTTTTTTTATAGCTGCATTTTCTGCTGGTAAACCAAAAGCATCCCAACCAATTGGTTGTAATACATTTTTACCTAACATTCTTTGATATCTTGAAATAACATCGCCAATTGTATAATTTCTTATATGTCCCATATGTAGATTTCCAGATGGATATGGTAACATTGATAGACAATAATATTTTTTTTTATATTTAATTTCTTTTGATTTGAATATTTTTTTTTTATCCCAATATTCTTGAGCTACTGATTCTATTTTTTTAGGATAATAAATTTTTCTCATATTAAAATTATCCTTTTATAAATTTTAAATTAATTTAAATAATTTTTTATTTTATGTTATAATAATAAAAATTTAATTTATTTATTAATAGAGTATTTATTTATGTCTTTTGAAAAGAAAATAAAAAAAGTAAATATTTTTGGAAATAATAGATTGAAAGAATTTAAAATTCCACCATATTCATTAGAAGCTGAGCAATCTGTACTTGGTGGTTTAATGTTAGATAATGAACGATGGGATCGTATAATTGATTGTATAAGTGTTAATGATTTTTATAATATATCTCATCGTCAAATTTTTAATAAAATGCAATGTCTTTATGAATTAGGTAAGCCCATAGATTTAATTACACTATCAGAATCTTTAGAACAATCAGGTGAATTAAAATCAGTAGGTGGATTCGCTTATTTAGCTGAATTATCGAAAAATACCCCTAGTATTGCTAATATATATGCTTATGCTGAAATTGTTCGTGAACGCGCAGTAGTTAGAAAGATGATTTTAGTAGCAAATGAAATAGCTGATGCTGGTTATGATCCTAAAGGTCGTAGTAGTGAAGATTTATTAGATTTAGCTGAATCAAAAATATTTAAAATTGCAGAAAATCGTACTATAAAAAATATAGGACCTAAAAATATTAATCTTCTTTTAGAAAGTACTATGTTAAATATTGAACAAGTTTATAAAAAACCAATAAATGATATTACTGGTGTTTCCAGTGGTTACTTAGATCTTGATAGAAAAACATTTGGTTTTCAAAAATCTGATTTAATTATTATTGCTTCTAGACCTTCAATGGGTAAAACTACCTTTGCTATGAATTTATGTGAGAACGCAGCTATGTTTGTAAAAAAACCTATTCTTATTTTTAGTTTGGAAATGCTTAGTGATCAAATTATGATACGTATGTTATCTTCTTTATCTCGTGTTGAACAAAATAAAATACGAACTGGTCAATTAAATAATGAGGAATGGGCTCGTATCTCAAATACTATGATTTTTTTATTAAAAAAACGTAATATATATGTAGATGATTCTTCTGGTTTAACGCCTACTGAAGTAAGAACGCGTTCTCGTCGTTTATTTTGTGAGCATGGCGGTCTTAGTCTTATTATGATTGATTATCTTCAATTAATGCGTGTTCCATCACTTTCTGATAATCGTACTTTAGAGATATCTGAAATTTCACGTTCTTTAAAATCTTTAGCTAAAGAATTAAATGTACCTATTATAGCTTTATCTCAATTAAATCGTAGTTTGGAACAACGTTCTGATAAACGTCCAATTAATTCAGATCTTCGTGAGTCAGGTTCTATAGAACAAGATGCTGATTTAATTATGTTTATTTATCGTGAGGAAGTTTATCGTGAAAATAGTAATTTAAAAGGTGTTGCTGAAATAATAATTGGTAAGCAACGTAATGGTCCTATGGGTACTATAAGATTAATTTTTAATGGAAAATGTTCTCGTTTTGATAATTATACAAATATTTATAACTATAAATAATTTTAATAAATTTTATTTATGATTATAAATTTATTGATTTTAATATTATTTTAATCATTTCATTAAATGTGTATTGTCTTTCAATTGCACTTAAAGATTCTTTTTTTTTTATATGATCTGATACATTACAAATAGTCATTGCGCTTATACCAAATTCTGCTGCTATATTATAAATACCTGCTGCTTCCATTTCTATACCTAAAATATTGTATTTTTCTAATAGATTTAATAGCTTTGTATTATTTGAATAAAATAAATCTGTTGTGAAAATATTACCAATATGTATATTAATTTTAGATAATTTTGCTGCATCAACTATATTTTTAACTAAATTAAAATCAGCTATTGCAGCGAAATCATAATTTTTAAAATTTTTACGATTTATTTTAGAATCAGTACTAGCTCCCATACCTACTATTATGTCATTTAGTTTAATATTATTTTTTATAGCTCCGCATGATCCAGCTTTTATAATTTTTTTTATACCAAAATTATTAATAAGTTCTCTTATGTATATAGAACAAGATGGAATTCCTATACCATGTCCCATAACAGATATTTTTTTTTTTTTGTAAATACCTGTGTAAGCTAACATTCCTCGAATATTATTAATTAATTTAATATTAGATAAAAATTTTTTTGCAATATATTTTGCTTTTAACGGGTCACCAGTCATTATAATAATTTTAGCAAAATCATTTTTTTTGGCATTAATATGTATAGTTGACATTTTTTTTCCTTTTATTTAATAATTATTATATATTATACATCATATATTATATTTTATATATTATAAATCATTAAATTTTATTTATTTAAAATTAAAATATATTTTATTAATATTTTATATTATGAGGTTTAAATACATTTATGAATAGTAAATTAATAATTAAAATTATTTCTGATTATGGTAAATCATATAAAGATACTGGATCTTCTGCTGTTCAAGTAGCTATTTTAACTACAAAAATTAATTATTTACAAAATCATTTTTTAATGCATAAAAAAGATTTTCATAGTAAACGTGGTTTGTTATTAATGGTTTCATTACGTAAAAAATTATTAAATTATTTAAAAAAAAATGATTATAATTCTTATGTTACTTTAATAAGTCATTATAATTTACGTCATTGATTTAAAATATTAATATTGTAAATATATATTTTATATAAAATATATTTTAATTTTAAGGGAAATTATTTTGTTTAATTTAATTGTTCGTAAGTTTAAATATGGTAAACATATTGTAATATTAGAAACTGGAATGGTAGCTAGGCAAGCAAATTCTTCTGTTATGATTAGTATGGATGATACTAAAATATTAGTTACAATAGTAGTTAATGAAAAACCAAAAGTTGGGCAAAAGTTTTTTCCTTTGATTATAAATTATCAAGAGCGTTCTTATGCCGCTGGTCGTTTTCCAGGTGGTTTTTTTCGTAGAGAAGGAAGGCCTAGTGAAACAGAAATTTTTATTTCTAGGTTAATTGATCGTCCAATTCGTCCATTATTTCCACAGGGTTTTTTAAATGAAATACAAATTATTGTTACTGTTTTATCTTTTGATCCTCAGGTTAATTTAGATATTGTTGCTATAATTGGTGTATCTGCTGCTTTAAGTTTATCTAGTATACCATTTAAAGGTCCAATAGGTGCTGCTCGTGTTGGTTATATTGATAATAAATATGTTTTAAATCCAACTTTTAATGAATTAATTTTTAGTAAATTAGATCTTATAGTGTCAGGTACTCTTGATGAAATATTAATGGTTGAATCTGAAGCTAAATTACTTAGTGAAAAACAAATGTTAGAAGCTATAATTTATGGTCATAATAATCAAAAAGTAGTTATAAATAATATTAATAAATTAGTAAAAGATTTTGGTAAATTAAAATATAATTTTAAATATCAAAAATTAAATTTAATTTTAAAAAATTTAGTTTATTTATTAATAAAAAATAGATTGTATAGTGTTTATTGTGTTTATGAAAAAAAAGAAAGATCTTTTTTAATTAATATTATTAAATTTGATATGATTGATAAATTAATTAACAATAGTTTATTTATTAATAAACATGAACTTGAATTAATTTTTGATAATATAATTAAAAATATGATGCGTAAACGTATTTTAAATAGAAAATTACGTATTGATGGTCGTAAAAAAAATATGATTCGTGAATTAGACATACGTACTAATATATTATCGCGTACTCATGGATCTGCATTATTTACTCGTGGTGAAACTCAAGTTATTGTTTCTGTTACTCTTGGTACTGATTGTAATGCTCAAAATATTAATTATTTAAGTGGTGAATATACTGATAGATTTTTATTACATTATAATTTTCTTCCTTTTTGCGTCGGAGAAATTGGTATTATTGGATCACCTAAGCGTCGTGAAATTGGTCATGGTCGTTTAATAAAAAGAGGTATATTAGCAATTATTCCTAATTATGAACAATTTCCTTATACTATACGTGTAGTTTCAGAAGTTACTGAATCAAATGGTTCTTCTTCGATGGCATCTATTTGTGGTGCTTCATTGGCACTTATGGATGCTGGTGTTCCGATTAAAACACCTGTTGCAGGTGTTGCGATTGGTCTTATAAAAGAAAGTAATGATTTTATACTAATATCTGATATATCTGGAGATGAAGATTATATTGGTGATATGGATTTTAAAGTTTCCGGTGGTTTTTTTGGTATTACAGCTCTTCAAATGGATATTAAAGTTAAAGGTATTACTTATGAAATTATTAGATTAGCATTGAATAAAGCTAAAGCTTCACGTTTATATATTTTAGAAAATATGAATAAAGAAATTAATAAACCACGTGATAATATATCTAAATTTGCTCCTTGTATATATATAATTAAAATTGATCCTAAAAAAATAAAAGATGTTATTGGTAAACGTGGATCAGTTATACGATCTCTTACCGAAGAAACTGGAGCTATTATTGAAATTGAGGATAATGGTATTATTAAAGTATCGGCTAATATCAATGAAAAAGTTTGTTATGCTATACGTCGTATTAAAGAAATAACTATTGATATTGAAGTTGGACATATTTATAAAGGTAAAGTTGTGCGTATTGTTAATTTTGGAGCATTTATTTTAATGGATGGAGGCAAAGAAGGATTGGTGCATATTTCTAAAATATCTAGTAAATATGTAGAAAAAGTAAATGAATATTTGGAAATTAACCAAAAAGTATTAGTTAAGGTTTTAGAAATAGATCAGTATGGTCGTATTCGTTTAAGTATTAAAGACGTTTAATGTTTTTAATTAAAACAATTATTTTAATTAATTTATTATTTTATATATTTATAAATAAAATTAAATAATTTAAATATTTTATATTTCTATTTTATGGAAAAAAAATGAGGTTATTATGGCTGTTCAAAAAAATAAACCTACTCGGTCTAAGAGAGGTAAGCGTAGATCACATGATGCATTATCTAAATTTATTCCTTTATCATTGGATAATTTATCTGGTGAGATTCATTTACGTCATCATATTACTTTAAATGGTTTTTATAAAGGTTGTAAAATATTTTAATTAAATTTTATTTAAAAAATGGGGGAGGTATAATTTTTTGTGAAATATATTAAAAATAGAATAATAAGAATTATTTCAAAACAGTTTGGTATAAATCAAAAAAAAATTAGTATGAATTCTTATTTAATTAAGGATTTGGGTGCTAATTCTCTTGATATTATTGAATTAATAATGTTATTAGAAAAAAAATATAAAATAGAATTTGTAGATGAATTTATTGAAAAAATCACTACCGTTAAATCTGTTATTAATTTTATTAAATTTAATAAAAAATAAATAAATTTATTTAATTTTATATGAATAATTATAATTATTCATTTTTTATTATGTTTAATAAGTGAATTTATTTTATTAATTATTAATTTTAATATATATTTAAATTTATTTTTAAAAATATATTTTTTATCTATAAATTCAATTATTAGTAAAATACTTATAATAATATATAAATATTTTTTAGGAATTTTGATATTAAAACCATTAGCTACAAGGTTTAATCCAACTATTAATAAAAAAATTAAACATAATATCATTATTTTTTTATATTTATTAATATAAAATGTTAAAGTTTTTGATGTAAATAATATAATAGGCATTGAAATAATAATAGCTGATATCATAATTATTAAATTATTAACTATACCAACTGCTGTAATAATTGTATCTATAGAAAATATTATATCAATAATTATAATTTGAATTACTGTTATCCAAAAATTTTTATTTTTATTTTTAATTTTTTTTTTTATTTTTTTTTTATTTTTAATATTTTTATATAATTCAGTTGTACTTTTAATTATTAAAAATATACCTCCAATTATTAAAATAATATTTTTACTAGAAAAATTATAAATACCTATATTAAATAATGGTTTTTTTAAGTTAATAAGCCATGAAATTAATAATAATAATCCTAAACGCATAAATAATGCTAAAGTTAAACCTATAAATCTAGCTTTATCACGATGTTCAATTATTAATTTATCTGTTATAATTGCAATAAATACTATATTATCAATACCTAGCACAATTTCTAATATTATTAAAGTTATTAATTCTATCCACATAGATGAATTTAATAATATTTCCATTACAAACTCCGTCATATGTGTATTATATAATAATTAATAATAATTTGTTTATTTAATAAATGTTAATTTAATTTAATTAACTTAATTATTGTTATTTAATATAATATACATATATATAAATATGCGTTCTTAGCTCAGTTGGTTAGAGCATCATCTTGACGTGGTGAAGGTCAATGGTTCAAATCCATTAGAACGTACTAATTTAATATCAATATTTGAATTTTATTTTATATATTTATTTTGCTGGAGAAGTGGCTGAGTGGTTTAAAGCACTGGTTTTGAAAACCAGCAAAAGGAAACTTTTCATGAGTTCAAATCTCATCTTCTCCTTATTTTATTATTCAAATTTTTATAATTAATTACAAAAATTTTTTATGTAGCTACGACAGGAATTGAACCTGTGACCACAGCGTTATGAGTGCTGCGCTCTTACCAACTGAGCTACGTAGCTTTTATATTTTTTTAAAAATAAATATATTATCTGGGGTACCAGGATTTGAACCTGGGTATGACGGGATCAAAACCCGTTGCCTTACCAAACTTGGCTATACCCCATTTATTTATTACTACGGAAGGCGAGATTTGAACTCGCATATTAAATACCAGAATCTAAATCTGGTGCGTTTACCAATTTCGCCACTTCCGTTCATAAATTATTAAAATTATTTATTATAATTTTTAATAAATTTTTCGAAATTTGATTGGTTTTTATTTTCTAAATTTTCGTTCAATTTGTTAGATTTTATTTTTTCATATTTAAAATTTTTATTATTTATTATTTCTAATGATTCTGTGTTTAATTTTTTATTATGTTTTTTTGCTAAAATTAATCCAAAATCGTTAATACCATATTTCAATAATTTATTAAGTAAATATGAAGATAATGTTAAATTAGGGTTTTTAATTTTTTTTATTATTTTATTACAAATTTTTTGATATTTATAATTATTATTTAATTTATCAAAAATTTTAGCAATTTTTTTTAAATCTTTTAAAATATATAATCCAATTTTTTTTATTGTTTTTTTTTTATTATTTATATTAATTAGTAACTCGGGTTTTTTACCTTCTAGAATTATTTTATTCCAATTTTTATTAATATTTTTAAATTCGTTTTTGTTAAACTTAGGAGATTTAATTAATGAACACCATATAAGAAAAATATCTATAAATCTTATTTGTTTTTCATTTATTCCTATTGGTGAAAAAGGATTAATATCTAAAGATCTTATCTCTATATATTCTACACCTTTGTTTAATAAAGCATCTGATAATGATTCATTTGTATTAATTGTTCTTTTGGGTCTTATTAATGTGTATAATTCACTTTCATTTTGTAATATATTATTATTTAATTGTAAATATTTTTCGTTTTTTTTTAATCCAATTTTTTTATATGTATTACATGGGGTTTTAGTTAAGTATTTTAATTTTAAATTATATTCTTTTAAAGAATTAAATGCAATATAAAAGTTATTATTAATAAATTTGTTTTTATATCCTAAGTTACTTAAACGTAATGATGTAGCATATGGTAAATATAATGTATTTTTATATGTTTTTATAAAAGGTAATTTAGTAGAATAATTATTTAAAAAAGACGAACAAATTGCTGGTGATGCTCCAAATAAATATGTTATAATCCAACCAAATCTATAATAATTTCTTATTAATTTGAAGTAATTATTTGAAATGTATTCTTTATTATATTTTTTATTATTTATTTTAACGTGTTCTTTCCAAAAATTGATTGAAAATGAAAAATTATAATGTATTCCTGAAATAATTTGTTTAGCAATTCCATATCTATTTTTAAGTCCTTCTCTATATATACTTTTTATACGTCCTATATGAGAATTTCCATATTTTGATAATAAAATTTTTTTATTTTTATCTATATAACATGGCATACTCATTGGCCATAATAATTCATTATTTAATTTTGATGTTGTGTGGCGATGAATATCACGTAACATTGTTAACATACAATTAATATTTTTTATTTTTGGTGTTATAAATTCTATTAAATTTTCTGAAAAATCAGTAGTTATTAGTTTATGAGTTAATGGTGATCCTAATGATTCTGGGTGATAATTTTTAGATAAATTACCATTGTAATTTATACGTAAACTTTCTCGTTCAATACCTCTATTTATATTTTTAATTATTTCTGGATTATTTTTTAGCCAAGAAATTTTATTTGATATATTTGGAATCAATTTAATCACCTTTATTTTAGATTATTTAATTTTATTTTGTTTATTATTTTATATAATATTTTAATTAAATTTAATATTAATTTTATATATTTTTTAAATTTAAATTTTAATTTATATTAGGTGATTTTAATATGAAACAATATTTAGATTTAATGCGTATTGTTCGCGAAAAAGGTTTAAAAAAAGAAGATCGTACTGGTATAGGTACTTTATCAATTTTTGGTTATCAAATGCGCTTTAATTTAATCGATGGTTTTCCTTTAATAACAACAAAACGTTGTCATTTACGTTCAATTATTTATGAATTATTATGGTTTATCAATGGTGATACAAATATTAGTTATTTAAATAATAATAATGTATCTATTTGGAATAATTGGGCTGATAAAAACGGTAATTTAGGTCCAATTTATGGTAAGCAATGGCGTTCCTGGAAAACAAGTGATGGTTGTTGTATTGATCAATTATCAGAAGTTATATATCAATTAAAATCAGATCCCAGTTCTCGTCGTATTATTGTTTCATCTTGGAATGTTGGTGAGTTGAATAAAATGTCTTTATTACCTTGTCATGCATTTTTTCAATTTTATGTAATTAATAATATTCTTTCTTGTCAACTTTATCAGCGTTCTTGTGATGTTTTTCTTGGTTTGCCATTTAATATAGCTAGCTATGCATTATTAATTCATATGTTAGCACAACAATGTAATTTAAATATTGGTGAATTTATATGGACAGGTGGGGATATTCATATTTATATGAATCATTTAAAACATGTGGATTTACAATTAACTCGATCTCCTCGTTTATTACCTAAATTATTTTTAAATCGCAAACCTTTATCTTTATTTGATTATCGTTTTAAAGATTTTGAATTTTTGGGATATAATCCTTATCCTACTATTAAAGCATCTGTTGCTATATAATTTTTATTTATTTAGTTAGATATTTAAAAATTTTGCCCGAACTTGGAATTGAACCAAGGACACGGGGATTTTCAGTCCACTGCTCTACCTACTGAGCTATTCGGGCTATAAATAATATTTAATAATATTAATTTAATTTCGTCAATGTTTTATTAAAATTTTATTATTTTAGTTTTATAATTTTACTTTACAAATTAAAAATTCTATTATAAAATAAAATTTATTATGATTTTGGAGTTTAAATGCCTTTTATTAAAATACGTGAAAATGAACCATTTGATTTAGCGTTACGTCGTTTTAAACGTTCTTGTGAAAAAGCAGGTATTTTATCAGAAGTTCGTCGTCGTGAATTTTATGAAAAACCAACTACAATACGTAAGCGTGCTAAAATATCTGCAATAAAAAGATATTCAAAAAAAATAACTCGTGAAAATAATAGACGTTTTCGTATTTATTAATATTTAAATTAATAATTTAAATATTTTTTGTTTTTTTATTAAAAATTAATATTTAGATAATTTTATGTTTAAAAAAATCTCTTATCATTTTATAAATAATTTATTATTAAGAACTGATATAGTTGATATTATTAATCTTAAAATAAAATTAAAGAAAATTGGTAAAAATTTTAAAATATTATGTCCTTTTCATAATGAAAAAACACCATCATTTACAGTTAGTCAAGAAAAGCAATTTTTTTATTGTTTTGGTTGTGGTATACATGGAAATGCTATTGATTTTTTAATAAAATATGATAATTCAACTTTTGTTGAATCTATTAAAGAAATATCATCTTATTATGGTGTTAAAGTAATATATGATTCACCTATATTTAATAAAAATAAAAAAATATATATTGAAAAAAAAAATCTGTTTTATTTAATAGAAAAATTAAAAAAATTTTATGTAAAAACATTAAAATCTAAATACGGAATTCGTGCTAGAGATTATTTGAAAAATAGGGGTTTAAACGAAAAAATAATTAAAGTTTTTTCAATTGGTTATTCATCATCTAATTTAAATAAATTGAAACAATTTTGTTTAAAAAATAAAATTAGTTCTTCTTTGATTCATAAATTAGGTAGTATTTGTTCAAATGATGGTATTAATTTTTATGATAAACTTAAAGATCGTATTATTTTTCCTATTTTAAATACATATGGTAAAGTAGTAGCTTTTGGGGGTCGCGCCATTAATGATGATAATAATATAAAATATCTTAATTCACCTAAAACAACTGTTTTTGATAAGGGCTCTCTTTTGTATGGATTATATGAAATACAAAAAAAATTTTCTAAATTACCTCAATTATTATTAGTAGAGGGTTATATGGATGTTATATCTTTAACACAATTTGGAATTAATTATGCAGTATCTTCTTTAGGTACTTCGACAACTATTAATCATATTAAATTAATGTATTTTTACACAAATCGTATAATTTGTTGTTATGATGGTGATTGTGCTGGACGTTTAGCTTCTTGGAGGTTTTTATTAAAAGTATTACCTTTTTTAACAGATGATAAACAATTATGTTTTATATTTTTACCAGAAGGACAAGATCCTGATACTTTAATTAGGAAGATAGGTAAGAAATCTTTTGAAAAACTTATTAAAAATTATACTTCATTGTCCACTTTTTTATTTAATACATTTTTATCTAAGGTTGATTTAAGTCGCATTGATGGTCGTGTTAAATTAAGTTCTTTATTATTACCTTTAATAAATAAAATTCCAGGTAATGTTTTGCGTTTTTATATACGTAGAAAGCTTGGATTTAAATTGGGTATTTTAGATCCTATGCATTTAGAAAGAGTTTTATTAAAATTACCAACTAAATTAAATATACCATCTCTATTAGTTTTTAAAAGAACAATAATGCGTTTATTAATAGGTTTATTATTACAAAATCCTTTTTTATTTACTTTAGTACCTTCTTTTGAAGGTATTGAAAAAGATGCTTTGCCTGGTTTGAAATTATTTACAGAATTAGTTAAAATTTGTAAATCTAATACTATTTTAAATACTTCTCAATTATTAGAATATTATCGTGATGATAAAAATTTTAATATATTAAAGTTTTTATCTAATTTTGACTATTTAATTTCTAAAGAGTTTATTGAAAAAACTTTTATTGAAACTCTCTTGAGTTTATTTAACTCATTACTTATTTTACGTCAAGATTTATTAATTAATAATGATAGAATTTATGGTTTAACAACAGAAGAAAAAAGGGAATTATGGTTTATAAATAAAATATTATCAAAAAAAAAATAATTTAAATATTTAAATTATTTAAAATAATTTTATTAATATCTTATATAAGATAAATGGATATTTATTATGAATAAAAATTTAAAATATAAGTTTAAATTGCTTATTACTCTTGGTAAAGAAAAAGGTTATTTAACCTTCTCAGATATTAATGATTATTTGCTTAATGATGTTTTTGAGTCTATGCAAATTAAAGAAATTATTAGATTAATTAATGATGCAGGTATTAAAGTTTTAGAAAAAACATTAAATATTAATAATATTATATTAGATTATGAGAGTTTGTCTAATTTTTATGAAAGTACTAAAGAATTATCTAGTCAAAATCTTTTAAATATTGATTCTGAAGTTGGATATAATATTGATCCAATACGTATGTATATGCGTGAAATGGGTACTGTTGATCTTTTATCTCGTGAGGGTGAAATAATGTTAGCTAAGCGTATTGAAGATGGTATAAATCAAATTCAACGTTTAGTTATAAAGTACCCAAAATCTGTTTCTTATATAATTGATCAATATGAGCGTGTTGAAGCTGGTATATTACGTCTTTCTGATATTATTGTTGGTTTTATTGATTTTAATAATAATAAAGAGATTTTATCTTTTTCTGTTAGTAATAATTTTAAATTATCAGTTAATAAAAATATAAAGAGCAATGTTAATTTTAAAAATAAAAATATTAATCTAAAAAAAGATAATCTTTCTTTTAATGAAACTTGTAATAATAGTGATGCAGATATTGATAATCATATAGATCCAAATTTAGCTTGTCAAAAATTTTCAGAATTACGCAAGCAGTATAATATTACTAAATCTATAATTAGTATTAATGGTCGTGATCATGTTGACTCTTTTAAAGAAATTAACAATCTTTATAATATTTTTAAACAATTTAAATTAACACCAAAATACTTTGAATATTTTATTAATAATATTCGTATGTTAATTGATCGCGTTTGTTATTATGAAGATTTAGTTATTAATTTATTTATTAAAGTTTGTAATTTACCTGAAAAAATTTTAATTAAAATAATGTATAAAAATAAAATTAATATAGGGTTTTTTGGTTCTTTATTAGAAAAAAATGAGTTATGGTCAAAAAAATTAAATAAATTTAGTAAAAATATATATTTTTATTTAAAAGAAATACGTGATATTGAAAAAAGTACAAATTTAAGTTTAAATGAATTAAAGAATATTAATAATATTATATCCACTTGTGTTATAAAAATTAATAATGCTAAAAAAGAAATGATTGAAGCTAATTTACGTTTAGTTATATCTATTGCAAAAAAATATATTAATCGTGGTTTGCAATTTTTAGATTTAATTCAAGAAGGAAATATAGGTTTAATGAAAGCAGTTGATAAATTTGAATATAGACGTGGTTATAAATTTTCTACTTATGCCACTTGGTGGATACGTCAATCAATTACACGTTCTATTGCTGATCAAGCACGCACTATTCGAATTCCAGTACATATGATTGAAACAATAAATAAATTAAATCGTATTTCTCGTCAAATGTTACAAGAAAATGGACATGAACCATCTCCAGAGGATTTATCTAAACGCATGATGATTTCAGAAATTAAAATTCGTAAAATATTAAAAATTGCTAAAGAACCAATATCAATGGAGACACCAGTTGGTGATGATGAAGATTCTAATTTAGGTGATTTTATTGAAGATGTTACGTTAGAGTTACCGTTAGATTTAGCCACATCTGAGAGTTTAAAATCTGTTACTAAAAATGTTTTATCTGATTTAACTATTAGAGAGGCTAAAGTTTTACGTATGAGATTTGGTATTGATATGAATAATGATCACACATTAGAAGAAGTTGGTAAGAAATTTAATGTTACTCGTGAGCGCATTCGTCAAATAGAAGCAAAAGCATTACGTAAATTACGTCATCCTAGTAGATCTGATATATTACGTACTTTTTTAGATGATTAATATATATTATGAATAATTGTTATTTTATAAGGAAAATTTTGAAAAATTTAATTACAGTTAAAAAATCTCATCAATTAATTACTAGCCGTATGAATTTAAAACCTAGAGAGCAAGATTTAATAACACTTTTAGTTAAATCTTTAAAATCTAATCAAGATAAAGAAAAATTTAGTAATTCTATTTCTAATGATATTATTTTTGAATTTAGATATTATGCTAAAGATCTTGAAGAATATTTTCATTTAACTAGGCAGGGTTTATATAAAGCTTTATATGATGGCACAAAAGTTATGGGTAAAATATTAGAGATAAAAGATCCTAAAAAAAAAATGTTTAATAAGGTTGTTGTAATAAGTAAAGCTTTATTTGAAGATGGTGTTTTATTTATTAGAATGGATAAGGATGCTGCTAAATATCTTCTTGAGTATTCTTCTGGATTTTCAGAAATAGATATAACATTATTATTATCTTTAAGAGGTGGTTATGAAAAGAGAATATTGGAATTAATAAGTAGATTTAAGGGTGTTAAAGATTTTACTGTTTCTATAGAGGATTTTTGTAATATGCTTGGTGTTTCAATAAGTGATTATGTGGATTTTTCTAGATTTAAAAGAGCTACATTAATTAATCCCATTAAGAATATTGTTTTAAAATCTAAAGGTATATGGTCTTTTAGAAAAAAATTTAATCGTGGTTTTATTATAGAAAAAATAGGAAGAAGTTATAAGAGTTATAATAAAATAACTTTTAAATTGGATTTTAATGATTTATTTATTTTTAAAAAAAAAAATATTTCTGATAATATGGATAATCCACGTTATGGAATGTTAAATTTATTAGAAGAGAAAGTTTTTTTAATGAAGGCTAACAAAATTGAGGCATCAATGTTTTTATCATTAATTGAAGAATTAAGGGTTTCATATACTTCAGATATTATAGAAAAAGCTAATGTAATTATTTCATCAATTTAATTTTTAAAATAGTTATTAAATAATTATTATTAAATTAAAATTAATATATAATGGGGGTTTTTATGTATAAGTTTATATTTAAATTAATTTTATTATGGCTGCTTCTTTCCAGACCTGACCAGATTTATAAAAAAAATTTAATAATATACAACCCCCCATTAATTTAATGATATATAATATTGTTATTAATTAAAACTCTTAATATTAATAACTTTTATTTGATTTTATTTTATCTAAATAATTTTCTGCATCTAATGCTGCCATGCATCCACTACTAGCTGAAGTTATAGCTTGTCTATAATTGCAATCCATTACATCTCCTGCTGCAAATATTCCAGGAATAGATGTTGCTGTTGTGTTTTTATTTATTCCAGATTTAACACAAATATAACCATTTTTTAATTTTAATTGTTTACTAAAAATTAATGTATTGGGGTTATGTCCAATGGCAATAAATACACCAGATATTTTTAATTTTTTATATTTTTTTTTATTAACTTTTTTTAAACATATTTTTGTAACATAATTTTTATTACCTATGATTTTAGTTAAAATATAATTTTTGTGTAAAATAACTTTACCACTGTTGATTTTATTTTTAAGTCTATCAATTAAAATTTTTTCTGAATTAAATTTATTTTTACGATGAATTAAATTTACTTCTGATGCAATATTTGTTAGATATAAAGTTTCTTCTATAGCTGTGTTTCCTCCTCCAATTACTGCTACTTTTTTATTACGGAAAAAAAATCCATCACAAGTTGCACAAAAAGATACACCTTTACCTTTGTATTTTTTTTCAGAATTCAAACCAATATAGCGAGCTGAGGCTCCAGTGGCTATAATAAGAGAATTACAAGTATATATATTTTTATATCCAATTAAACAGAAGGGTTTATTTATAAGATTTGTTTTATATATATGATCAGATATGATTTTTGTGTTAAATTTTAATGCATGTTTTTTCATTCTTTCCATTAATGCAAATCCTGTTATGTGATTATAATCACCTGGCCAATTTTCTATTTCATTTGTTGTAATAAGTTGCCCGCCTTCTTGTTCTCCTGTTATTAAAATAGGATTTAAATTAGCACGTGATGCATATATAGCAGCAGTATATCCAGCTGGTCCAGATCCTAATATTAATAATTTACTATGTTTCATTTTAAATAACCTTTAGATGTTAATTATATTAATAATTAAAATTTTAATATCTATATGTTTATTATTTTAATTTAAATTTAGTTTTTTTTATTATATTTTTTTATTGTTTTTTTTATTAATAATTTTAATTCTCCATTTTTTTGCATTTCTTTCATTATATCATATCCTCCAATTAATTTATTATTAATCCATAATTGTGGAAATGTTGGCCAATTTGAAAATTTTGGTAATTCAATTCTTATATCATTATTTATTATTACATCTATATAAGCAAATTTTTCACCACAATTTTTTAAAATTTCTACAGCTTTTAAAGAAAATCCGCAAGTTGGTATTTTTGGAGAACCTTTCATATATAAAATGATTGGATTATTCAATAATTGATCTTTTATTTTTTTTATTGTTTTATTCATTAATTTTCTTCCTTTTTATTTTTTTTTTTTTATTGTTTACATTAAAATAAATTATTTATATTAATAATTAATATTTATTTTTATAAAAATAAATTATATTATACAATTTTTATTTATATTAATCAATATTAATTATATTTAAAATTATTTATTGAAATTTATTAAATATTTATATATAATGAATTTTTAATATTTTTAATAGATTTTTAAATCTAAAAATATTCTATTTATATTTTTTTTATTAATATCTAATTTAATTTTAAGGAATTAATATGAATAATCCGCTTTATCAAAAACATATTATTTCAATGAATAATTTAAGTATTTTAGAATTGAAATTAATATTAAAAACCATTAAAGCACTTAAATTAAAACCTCAACCTTTTTTATTAAAAAATAAAATTATTGCTAATTGTTTTTATGAGCCTTCAATACGTACGCGATTGTCTTTTGAAATTGCAAGTCAACTTCTTGGTGCATCTATAGTTAGTTTTTATAATAATAATTCTGTTTTTACTAATGTTAAAGATGAGTCATTAGTGGATACTATGTCAATTATAAGTAGTTATGTAGATGTTATTATTATGCGTCATCCTAAAGAAGGAATTATAAATATGATTTCTAATTTTTCTAAATGTGTTCCTATTTTAAATGCTGGTGATGGTTCTAATGAGCATCCTTCTCAAACTATATTAGATATTTTTAGTATTTATGAGACTCAAGGTAAGTTAAATAATCTTAATGTTGCTATGGTTGGTGATTTAAAATATAATCGTACTGTTCATTCTTTAGTAAAAGCATTATCTAAATTTGGTTATAATCGATTTTATTTTATTCCTACTTCAACATTATTTATACCACTCAGTATTTTAGATATATTGAAAAATAAAAATATTAATTATAGTATTCATAATAGTATTGATGAAATAATTAACAAATTAGATATTTTATATATGACACGTATTCAAAAGGAAAGACTGACTTTATTAGAATATTCTAATATTAAAACAAATCATATTTTAAATACTAAAATGTTTTTTTTAGCTCGTGATAATTTAAGGATATTACATCCATTACCAAGAATGAATGAAATACCTTATGAAATAGATAATACACCTTATGCTTATTATTTTCAACAAGCACGTAATGGTATTTATGCTCGTCAAGCATTATTAGCATTAATGGCAGGTTTTAATAAAGTAATTTTTTGAAGAATTACTAATATAATTATATTTTAATTTTTATATTTATATTTTAATAATTTATTATTTTATGATATTATAAATATTTATTATATTTTTATATTTTTAATATTTATTTTTTTAATAAATAATTTTTATTATAATAAGATATATATAAATTATTTATTTATATTTAATTTCAGGTGTTTTATGAAACGTACTTTCCAACCTTCTTTATTAAAACGTAATCGTAAACATGGTTATCGTAATAGGATGTTAACAAAAAATGGTCGAAAAATTTTATCACGTCGTCGTTCAAAGGGTCGTTTATATTTAACAGTTTCTTCTAAATAAAATTTTATTTAAGTGATAAAATTTACTTTTACTAAAAAGGTACGTTTATTAAAACCTTCTTGTTTTACCTTGGTTTTTAAACAATCTCAAATAATTAAAACATCATATATAATTATGTTAAATTGTGTTAATTTATTAGGTTATTCGCGTATTGGTTTAATAATTTCTAAAAAATATATTAAAAAATCCCATGAACGCAATCTTATTAAACGTTTAATACGTGAAAGTTTTAGAATACATCAACATATGCTTTATAGTATGGATTTTATAGTTATTTTTAAAAAAAAAGAATTTATATTTAATAATAATATTGTAACAAAATTATTAAATAAATTATGGTATAATTATTATTGTTAATTTTTTATAAAAAGTTAATTTTAATTATATTTAATTCTTAATTTAAATTTAAGATATAAAATTATATTATAAATATGTTGGTATATTTAATAGTTTTTGGTTAATTTAAAGTTTATATTTAATATTCTAAATCTAGTTTAGATAGTTAAATTTTTTATTACCAAAAAAAACTAATCATGATTCTAGAGATCAATAGAAATGTATTTTCGAAGAAATTTTATTGTCATAGTTTTACTTTTTTTATTTTTTATAATGTGGCAATTTCTAAAAATAGATAATTTTATTAAACCTACAACATTATATTCACAAGAGATTTCTAATTTTAATAATATAGTAGGTGATTTAAAAAAATCATTAATTTTAAAAAAACAAGAACAAATTATAAGTGTAATAACTGATGTATTATCTTTAAAAATTGGTACTAGAGGCGGTAATATTAATCAGGTTTCTTTATTAACTTATAATGATAAATTTAATTCAATGCAACCATTAAATTTATTTGTAACTTCTAAAAATTTTATTTATCAAGCTCAAAGTGGTATTGTTAATAATAAACAAAATAAATTAATTAATTATGATGAGCCTCTTTTTAATGTTAATAAAGATTTATATATTTTAAAAAATAATCAAAATGAATTACATGTGCCATTAATATATATATCTTCTGACAATATAATTTATATTAAAACTTTTATTTTTAAGCGTGGTAATTTTAATTGTAATATTAAATATAATATTATTAATATGAGTAATACACCTTTAGAGTTAATATTTTATGGTCAACTTAAGCAATCTATAAATTTACCTTTATTACATAATAATTTTTTATCTCAATCTTATGATTATCGTAATTTTGCTTATTATGATATTAATGATAAATATAAAAAATATAGTTTTAAAAATGTTGAAGAAATAAATTTAAATTCTCATATTAATGTTAATTGGATTTCTATGTTTCAAAAATATTTTGCTACTGTTTTTATACCTAATTTTTCAGAAAAAAATATATTATATTCTAATTTTTTAAAAAAAGAAAAACAAATAATTATAGGTTTTAAAAGTAAACCTTTTATTATTTATCCAGGTAATCAAACTAATGTAGGTGCTGTATTGTGGATGGGTCCTAAAATTCAAGATAAAATGTTGTTAGTTGCTCCACATTTAGATTTAATGGTTGATTATGGTTGGCTATGGTTTATATCCAAACCTTTGTTTAAATTATTAAAATTTATTTATAATTATAGTTATAATTGGGGTTTATCAATAATTATTATTACTTTAATAATTCGTTTTATTATGTATCCTTTAACCAAAGCTCAATATATATCAATGATTAAAATGCATTTACTTAAATCAAAATTAAAAAAAATACGTGAAAAATTTGTTACTAATAATCAACTTCAAGGTTTGGAAATAATTAAATTATATAAAAAGGAAAAAGTTAATCCATTAGGTGGTTTTTTATTAATGATTATTCAAATGCCTATATTTTTAGCATTGTATAATACTTTATCTGAATCTATAGAGTTACGTCATTCTCCATTTATTTTATGGATAAATGATCTTTCATCTTATGATCATTATTATATATTACCTATATTAATGGGTATAACTATGTTTTATGTTCAAAAAACATCCTTTAATACTTTAAATAATTCTAATAATAAAAAATTTATATTATTAACGCCATGTTTATTTACAATTTTTTTTCTTTGGTTACCATCTGGTTTAGTTTTGTATTATATAGTAAATAATGTAATAACTATTTTTCAGCAATTTTTTATTTTTAATGAATTAGATTTATGTAAATTAAATGATAAAAAATTTTAATTTTTTATTATTTATATTAGGTTTATTAAATGAAACAAATAGATACTATTGTTGCTATTGCTACTCCATATGGAAGAGGTGGCATAGGTATTTTACGGATTTCTGGTTCTTTAGTTTCTAAAATATCTTATATATTATTGGGTAAATTACTTTATCCTCGTAAAGCAGAATATTTACCTTTTTTAGGTAAAAATAATATTCATTTAGATTATGGTATTGCATTATTTTTTTTATCTCCTAATTCTTTTACTGGAGAAGATGTTTTAGAACTTCAAGGTCATGGTGGTCCTATTGTTTTAGATTTATTATTAAATCACATTTTGTCATATAAAGGAATTCGAATTGCTCGTCCTGGTGAATTTTTAGAACGTGCTTTTTTAAATAATAAATTAGATTTAATACAGGCTGAAGCAATATCCGATCTTATAAATGCTAATTCTGTTCAATCTGTTAATTTAGCTATTAATTCTATTCGTGGATTTTTTTCTAATCGTATAAATAAATTAATTAAATTTATTACTGATTTACGTGTTTATATTGAAGGTATTATTAATTTCCCTAATGAAGAAATAAATACTTTATCTAATAATAAAATTAATTTTTTCTTAGATAAAATTATATCAAATATAAATATAGTTAAAAGTGAAGCCTATCAAGGAGTTTTATTACGTGAGGGTATTAAAGTTGTTATTATTGGGAAACCTAATGTAGGTAAATCTAGTTTATTAAATACTATTGTTAATCGTGATGTGGCAATTGTTACAAATATTTCAGGAACAACTAGAGATATTTTGCGAGAAAATATTTATGTAGATGGTGTTCCTATGCAGATTATTGATACAGCTGGTATATGTGAAACTAATGATGAAATAGAACGTATTGGAATTAAATTAGCTTGGTTGGAAGTTAAACAAGCTGATCATATTCTTTGGGTAACAAATGATATTTTAACTTTAAAATCTAATTCTTTAGAAAAAATATTATTAAAATTAAATAAAAAACTTAAAAGAGATATTCCTATAACTATATTATTTAATAAATTTAATATAACATCTAAAGATGTAGGTTTTAAAAAAATAGATAATTTATTTTATTTTACAATTTCAGCTATTTCAGGTGAGGGTGTTAAAATGTTACTTAATTATTTAAAAAAAAACGCAGGATTTAATAATAATATTAATTTTAAATTTTTAGCAAGGCGTCGTCATATTAATGCTTTAGATCTTGCTAGTATTCATTTACTTAGAGCTAAAGAAAAATTTATGTCTAATTACCCTATTGAATTCTTAGCTGAAGAATTACGAATATCACATCAATTAATTTGTAATATTACTGGAAAATTTACATCGCAGGATTTGTTGGATAAAATTTTTTTAAATTTTTGTATTGGTAAATAATTTAAAAAATCTTTTATTTAAATTAAAATTGTTGATTTAATTTTTAATTAATTAAGAGTGGTTTAGTATATTGATTTTTTTTAAAATTTTATTTAAATTTTTTATTTTAAGTTTAGTTAATAAGGTAAAATTAATGAAAATTATTCTTAAACATTTACCTGTTAACCAAAATGTAGGTATAGCTTTTTCTGGAGGATTAGATACTAGTGCTGCGTTAGTATGGATGAGAAAAAATGGTGCTATACCTTATGCATATACTGCTAATTTAGGTCAACCTGATGAAAAAGATTATAAATTTATTTCTAATATTGCATTATCTTATGGCGCTGAGAAAGCTTATTTAATTGATTGTCGAAAACAATTAGTAATGGAAGGCTTGTGTGCTTTACAATGTGGAGCTTTTCACAATATAACTGCTGGATTGCCTTATTTTAATACTACTCCTTTAGCTAGAGCGGTAACAGGAACTATGTTGGTTTCTGCAATGAAGGAAAATAATATAAATATATGGGGTGATGGAAGTACTTTTAAAGGAAATGATATTGAGCGATTTTATCGCTATGGTTTATTAGTTAATGCTGATCTTAAAATATATAAGCCTTGGTTAGATACTAATTTTATTAATGAATTAGGTGGTAGACAAGAAATGTCTAAGTTTATGATTTCATCCGGATTTAGTTATAAAATGTCTATTGACCAAGCTTATTCTACTGATTCTAATATTCTTGGTGCTACACATGAGGCTAAGAAATTAGAATATTTAAATTATAATATTAAAACAATTAATCCTATTATGGGTGTTAAATTTTGGGATGAAGATGTTAAAATTATTTCTGAAAAAGTAATTATAAGATTTGAACATGGTTTTCCTATATCAATAAATGGTAATAAATTTGAAAATTTTGTTGAATTATTATTAGAAGCAAACCGTATTGGTGGTCGTCATGGTTTAGGCATGAGTGATCAAATTGAAAATCGTATTATTGAAGCTAAAAGTCGTGGTATTTATGAAGCTCCGGGTATGGCTCTTTTATATATTTGTTATGAAAGATTATTAACTGGTATTCATAATGAAGACACTATTATTCAATATCGCTTAAATGGATTTAAATTAGGTAAGTTTTTATATCAAGGTCGTTGGTTTGATCCTCAAGCATTAATGTTAAGAGATTCTATTCAACGATGGGTATCTAGTGAAATTTCAGGTGAAGTTACTTTAGAATTACGTAGAGGTAATGATTATTCAATTTTAAATACCATTTCTAAAAATTTAACTTATATTTCTGATCGCTTAACAATGGAAAAAGGTGATTCATTTTTTTCATCAGAAGATAGAATTGGTCAATTAACAATGCGTAATGCAGATATAATTGATACTAGAAATAAAATTAATAATTATATTAATTCAGGTTTATTAACTTTTTCTAGTAATAATAATTATATTTCTATATCATCTAATTTTATAAATAAAATTAATAATTTAAAATATTAAATACTTGAATGTTTTAAATATTAATTTAATTTTATTATTTAAATTTATATTAAAAATAATTTTATATTAATTAATTTACTATATATTATTTAATAGTTTTAACATTTTTTTTGCTGCTACTTGTTCACTCTTACGTTTACTTGTGCTTATTCCTATAACTGTATATGATGAAATTTTTATTACACATTTTGTAATAAATTTTTGATTATGAGCATTACCATGTATTTGTATTATTGAATATAATGGTGTTGATAAGTGTCGCGCTTGTAAATATTCTTGTAATTTTGTTTTGGGATCTTTTTCATTTAAATCTATTTTAGATAAGCGTTTTTTATACCAAGTTAATATTAATTTCTTTATAGTTTGTATATTACTGTCTAAAAATATTCCGCCTATTAAGGCTTCTAGTGTATTTGCTAAAATTGATTGTCTATTTAATCCTCCACTTTTTAATTCTCCAGGTCCTAATTTTAAATATTTTCCTAAATTAAATTCACGACCTATTTCTGCAAGAGTTTTGCTTTTTACTAATAATGCTCTTATTCTACTCATATCTCCCTCATTTGCTTTAGGAAATTTTTTATATAATATATTAGTTATAACATAATTTAATATTGAGTCGCCTAAAAATTCTAATCTTTCATTATTATTTTTACTTGCACTTCTATGTGTTAATGCTTTTAATAAAAGATTATATTTATTAAAAATATAACCTATTTTTTTTTGAAATTTTTTTATTAATATAATATTCATTTTATAAAATTCTTTATTTAATGTTTAAATTTTTATATTTATATTTTAAAATAATTAAAATATTTTAAAATACTTAAAATATTTTAAATTTTATTATTTTAAATAAATTATATATCTTGATTTTTTATATTTATTAATGTATAATATTTTATTTAAAGCGGGATGGAGCAGTATGGTAGCTCGTCGGGCTCATAACCCGAAGGTCGTTGGTTCAAATCCAACTCCCGCAATATTTATTTTAAATTTTTTTTTTTTTTTAAATATATATATATATTTTAATTTTAAAATAAAATTTGTAATAAAGAAAATTTATTATTTAATTAATAAGTAAATTACTATGAATATTAAATCTAAAAAAATATTTTTAAAAGATCAAAATAAAAAGAAAAATTTTAAATTGAAATATAAAAAAGAAAATAAAGTTATTAATAAATTTGGAGATAATTTACGCAAAACTAAAAAAAAAAATAAAGGTTTTTCTTTAGGTAAAAATAATTTATATAAAAATGTGAATGATATTGCTGAAGATGTTAATAATATTAATAATTATAAATTTAATACATTTGATTATAATAATATAAAAACAAATATAAATCATTCAAACTTTAAAAATAACCATTATAATAAAAATAAAAATTTTGTAAATAATTTTATAAAAAAAAAATCTAAAAAATTTGTTAAGTTTATTAGAAGAAACGTAATAATTGGTGAAAACATTTCTATTAATGAATTATCAAATAAAATGTCCGTTAAAAACTCTGAAGTTATTAAAATACTTACAGATTTAGGTAAAGTATTTAATATTGATAAAATTATAGATCAAAAGACAGCTAAATTAATAGCAGAAAAAATGGGTCATAAAGTTAATTTAATTTATGAAAATAAATTAGAAAAGTCTATAATATTAAATCGTAATATAAATAATATTAATATTATTAAATATCGTGCTCCAATAATTACTATTATGGGTCACGTTGATCATGGTAAAACATCATTAATAGATTATATTAGATCTACTAAATTAGTAGTTAAAGAACCAGGAAGTATTACTCAACGTATTGGAGCTTACTATGTAGAAATAGATAAAAAAAAAATTACATTTATTGATACACCTGGACATTCTGCTTTTACCTCTATGAGATTAAGAGGAACTCAAATTACAGATATTGTTGTTTTAGTTGTTGCTGCTGATGATGGTGTTAAGCTGCAAACAATTGAGGCAATAAATCAAGCAACTTTAGCAAAAGTACCTATAATAGTTGCAATTAATAAAATAGATAAAAAAGATATTGATATAAAAAGAGTTAAAAATGAATTAATTAAATATAATATTACTCCTGAAGATTGGGGGGGGCAAAATCAATTTGTTAATATATCTGCTAAATCTGGATTAGGTATTAATAATCTATTAAAAGCTATTATATTACAAGCAGAAATTTTAGATTTAAAAGTTACATATAATGGTATGGCTAGTGGTGTTATAATTGATTCTTATTTAGATAAAGGTTGTGGTCCTGTTGCTTCTATATTAGTACGTGAGGGCACTCTTAATGTGGGAGATGTAATTTTATGTGGTTCAGAATATGGAAAAGTACGTGCAATACGTAATGAAATCGGGAAAAATATTTATTCAGCTGGTCCATCATTACCAGTTGAAATATTTGGTTTATCAGGTGTCCCCATTGCCGGAGATGAGATAATAGTAGTTTATAATGAAAAAAAAGCACGTGAAGTAGCATTGTATCGTAGAAATAAATTTAAAGAAATTAAATTAAGTAATAAAAAACAAATAAAGTCTATTAATATATTTGATAATATAAATAAAATTAAATTTTCTGATGTTAACATAATATTAAAATCTAATGTATTTGGTAGTATGGAAGCTATTAATGATTTATTAAATAAATTATCTACTGATAAAATTAAAATAAAAATTATTAGTTCAGGTGTAGGCAACATTAATAAAACTGATGTAATGTTGGCAATTAATTCAAATTCTATTTTAATAGCTTTTAATGTATGTGTTGATAATTCAGTTCGGCGTATTATTAATTTAAAAAATATAAAGATTTGGCACTATTCAATAATTTACCATTTAATTGATGATATAAAAAAAATTATAAATAATAAGTTAGAATTAAAATATCATAAAGATGTTACAGGTTTAGCTGAAATAAGAAATATATTTAATTTAAATAAAAATAAAATTACTTTTGGTTGCATTGTTACCCAAGGTATAATCAAACGTAATAATAAAATACGTATATTACGTAAAAATATAGTTATTTATGAAGGTGAAATTGAATCATTACGTAGATTTAAAGATAGTGTTAATGAAGTTCTTAGTGGTATGGAGTGTGGTATTTGTATAAATAATTATATTAATATTAAAAGTGGTGATAAAATTGAATTTTTTAAAAATATTAAAATTTAAATAATTTAAAATTACATTTTTATTTTTAAAATATATAAATAATTATTATTTATTTTAATTTCACTAATTGCTTATTTTAATATTTTATTTATTATTTTTATATATTAATTTTATTATTTTAAATTCATTTTTTTTTTAATTTTTTCTATCCAATTATTAATTCTTACATTAGTAAATTCTGGTTGTCTATCTTCATCTATAGCTAATCCAACAAAATAATTATTATTTAATAATCCTTTTGATTTTTTAAAATAATAATTTTTTGTAGACCATGAACCAATTAACTTAGCTTTTAATGGTTTTATTATATTATAAATTAATCCCATTGCATCACAAAAGTATTCTGAATAATCTTCTTGATCACCACAACCAAAAATTGCTACGGTTTTATTACTAAAATTTATTTTTTTAAGTTTTGGAAAAAAATTTTCCCAATCACATTGAGCTTCTCCATAATACCAAGTTGGAATACCTAATATTAAATTATTGTATATTTCTAAGTTATTTTTATTGCTATTTGATATATCATAAATATCTGTTATATTAAAACCTATTTTTTTATGAATAATATTAGCAATATTTTCAGTGTTACCTGTATCGCTGCCATAAAAAATACCTATTTTTTTCATAAGTTAATATTCCTTAAAATATGTTTAAATAAATTTAAATACTTATTTTTATAATAAAAATTATTTTAATATTTTATTAATTAAATTATTTATTTAATTTTACTTTTATTTTTAAATTTTATAATGACTAAAAAAATATATATTAAAACTTGGGGCTGTCAGATGAATGAATATGATTCATCTAAAATAGGAATTTTGTTAACTAAAAATAATAATTTTAAATTAATAAATAACGCTAAAGATGCTGATATTATTCTACTTAATACATGTTCTATTAGAGAAAAAGCTCAAGAAAAGTTATTTCATCAATTAGGTAGGTGGCGTTTACTTAAACAAATTAAAAAAAATTTAATTATTGGTGTTGGTGGTTGTGTAGCATCCCAAGAAAGTGAACTTATTTTAAAAAGAGCTAATTATGTTAATATTATTTTTGGTCCTCAATCTATTCATCGTTTGCCAGAAATGATTAATAATGTATATATAAAAACTAATCCTATAATAGATATTAGCTTTTTAAAAAATGAAAAATTTAATTATTTTAATAATAAATCATTTAATAAACCTATTGCTTATATATCCATAATGGAAGGTTGTAATAAATATTGTACTTTTTGTGTTGTTCCTTACACCAGAGGTGAAGAAATAAGTAGACCATGTAATGATATTTTATCTGAGATTATCCAATTAGTAAATAAAGGAGTATGTGAAATAATTTTATTAGGTCAGAATGTAAATTCTTATTGTGTTTTATTTAATAATGGTAGTTTATGTAATTTTTCAAGATTACTACATTTAATATCTTCTATAAATGGTATTAAACGTATTCGTTATTTAACTAGTCATCCTGCTGAATTTACAGATGAATTAATTAATGTTTATTATGAAATACCAAAACTAGTTAGCTTTGTTCATTTACCAGTTCAAAGTGGTTCAGATAATATTCTTAATGTTATGAAACGTGGTTACTCTATTTCTCAATATAAATCAATAATACGTCGTTTGAAAAAAGTTAGACCTAATATTCATATAAGTTCTGATTTTATCATAGGATTTCCTGGTGAAACTAGATCTGATTTTAATAAAACAATCGATCTTATTAATGAAATTAATTTTGATATGAGTTTTAGTTTTATTTATTCTAACAGACCTGGTACTCCAGCTGCTAATTTAATTGATGATGTTAGTAAAGAAGAAAAAAAAACTCGTCTTTATTTATTACAATCACTTATTATGCAAAAATCTATACAATTTAGTTTTCAAATGAAAGGTACAATTCAGCGAGTTTTAATAGAGGGTTTATTTCGTAAAGAACCTCAAAAACTTTATGGTAGAACTGAAAATAATAGATTAGTTTATTTAATAGCTTCACCATCTATAATAGGTCAAATTGTTGATGTTGAAATTACAGATGTTTATTTAAATACATTAAATGGTGTTTTATTTAAAATTTAAATATTTTAAATTATTAATAAATATATAATTATTTTATTTTTTAAAGTTAACTAGACAGTCGCTGCTTTATTATAATTTATATAATAAGTTGAGGAAAGTCCGGGCTCCATAGGGTAAAAGTGCCAGGTAACACCTGGGTGAGTGAAAATTCACGACTAGTGCAACAGAAAATAAACCGCCATAAATTATATTAATTTAAAATAAATTAAAGGTAAGGGTGAAATGGTGTGGTAAGAGCTCACCGAATAATTGGTAACAATTATTGGCATTGTAAACTCCACTCGGAGCAAGGCTAAATAAAAGCTTATTATTGTATGACCCGTACTTTAGCTTGGGTGAGCCGCTTGAGTTAGTATGTGAATGCTATCCTAGATGAATGACTGTCCTAGACAGAACCCGGCTTAAAGGTTAGCTTTATTTAATTTATTATTATTTAACATATATTTATTAAATTTACAATGGATAAAAATTATAATCCTCAATATATAGAAAAATTATTATATCAAGAATGGAACCAATGTGGTTATTTTAAACCAAATAATGATATTACATTAGGTAATTATTGTATAATGATGCCTCCGCCTAATATTACTGGTAGTTTGCATATGGGTCATGCTTTTCAACAAACAATTATGGATATTTTAATTCGTTATAAACGTATGCAAGGTAATAATACTTTATGGCAAGTAGGTACTGATCATGCTGGTATTGCTACTCAGGTTGTAGTTGAGAATAAAATTATTATTGAAGAAGGAAAGACTAGATTTAATTATAATCGTGATTTTTTGATAGATAAGATTTTATTATGGAAAAGAAAATATAATAAAATTATTACTTCACAAATTAAAAGATTAGGTAATTCTGTTTATTGGGAAAATGAACGTTTTACTATGGATCGCGGTTTTTCTAATGCTGTAAAAATTGCATTTATTAATTTATACCATGATAATCTTATTTATCGTGGAAAATGCTTAGTTAATTGGGATATTAAATTAAATACTGCAATTTCTGATCTTGAAATTATAAACTATAATTGTAAAGGTTATATATGGTATTTGCGTTATATTTTATCTGATGGTGTTATTTTTAATAATGTTAATTATTTAATTATAGCTACTACTAGGCCTGAAACTATATTTGGTGATTCTGCTATAGCAGTTAATTCAAATGATATACGTTATAAAAAATTAATAGGATGCTTTGTTTATGTGCCTTTAATAGGTCGTCGTATACCTATTATAAGTGATAATTATGTTAATATAAAAAAAGGTTCTGGTTGTTTAAAATTAACACCAGCTCATGATTTTAATGATTATAAAATTGGAAAATTTAATAATTTATTAATGATAAATATGTTTAATTTTAATGGTAATATTAGAAAAAAAACTGAAATATTCAATATTAACGGTGATATTAGTAATAATTATTGTAACAAAATTCCATATATTTTTCAAGGACTTGAAAGATTTAATGCTCGTAAATTAATTATAAATGAATTTAAACGTTATGGTATTTTTATTTATGTTAAATTATATGAATATAATATACCTTACAGTGATCGTAGTAATTCAATAGTAGAACCTATGTTGACTAATCAATGGTATTTACGTGCTAAGTTATTAGTTAATCAAGCAATTGAAGTTGTAAAAAAGGGTTATATTAAATTTATACCTAAAAAATATGAAAGAATTTATTTTAATTGGATGAATAATATTCAAGATTGGTGTATTTCTAGACAAATATGGTGGGGACATAGAATACCTGCTTGGTATGATATAAATAATAAAATTTATGTAGGTTATGATGAATTAGATGTACGTAAAAAATATAATTTATCTAGTAATTTTTTACTTAAGCAAGATAGTGATGTATTAGATACTTGGTTTTCTTCTAGTTTGTGGACTTTTGTTTCTCTTGGTTGGCCTAATAATACTTTTTTATTAAAAACATTTCATCCAACAGATTTAATTGTTAGTGGTTTTGATATTATTTTTTTTTGGATAGCACGTATGATTATGTTAACTATTTATTTGGTTAAAGATAAAAATGGTAAATTTCAAATACCTTTTAAAGATGTTTATATAACTGGCTTGGTTCTTGATGATCAAGGTGTTAAAATGTCTAAATCTAAAGGTAATGTTATTGATCCTTTGGATATTATTAATGGTATTTCATTAACTAATTTATTAAAAAAACGTAATAAAAATTTGTTAAAACCTAATTTAATTAATGAAATTAATAAACGAACCATAAAACAATTTCCAAATGGTATTAAATCTTATGGTGCTGATGCTTTGCGTATAACTCTTGCTTCTCTTGCTTCTCCTGGTTGTGATATTAATTGGGATATGAATAGACTTGAAGGTTATCGTAATTTTTGTAATAAATTATGGAACGCTAGTAGATTTATATTATTTCATACTAAAAATTTTATTTATGATCCTGATTTTAATAAAAAATTACTTTTTTTACCTGATCGTTGGATTATATTGAAATTTAATAAAATAGTTAAAATATTTAGTGAATTATTAAATAAATATCGTTTTGATTTAGCTGTGCATGTATTATATGAATTTATTCGTAATCAATTTTGTGATTGGTATTTAGAGTCATCTAAATTTGTAATTTTTAATAAAATTAGTAATAATTTATATGGCACTCAATATACTCTTTTAACAATTTTAGAATTATTATTACGCTTATCTCATCCAATTATTCCATATATTACAGAAACTATTTGGCAACGTGTTAAAACTATACTTAAAATTAGTAATACAACAATTATGCTTCAACATTTTCCTGTTTATAATAATTTATTAGTTTATAATAATGATATTATTTATTTTAAATGGATAAAAAAATTTGTTATTTTAATTAGATCTGTTCGTTTAGATATGAATATTAAATCTTCTCAATTATTTGATATTATATTATATAATAGTACAAAAAATATAGGTTTTTTTGTAAATAAATATTATGATTTTATTATAAATTTTGCTAAAATTAAAAAAATTATTTTTTTAACAACTAATGACGTTAAACCATTATCTATTGTTAAACTTATCGATGGTGCTGAATTATTAATTCCTATAAAACATTTATTTGATATAAAAAATGAATCATTCCGATTGATTAATCAAATATTATTTATTAATATAAAAATTAATTTTTTAATTATTAAGTTAAGTAATTTTAATTTTATTAATAAAGCTCCTTTAATTATTGTTAATAAAGAAAATATAAAATTAAATAATTATATTAAAATTAAAATAAAATTATTTAAACAATTTGATTTAATTTTTTATTCTTAGTATTTAATTGAGTTTTAAATTTATTTAAAAAATAAAAAAAATTACATGTTATTTGGATTTTAATTTTAATGTATTATAAAATAATTTTCAATAAATTAAATTATATTATTAATAAAATTAATAATGCAATACGTGCTTTATATTACGGACATGGTGTTTTAGTATTTGATAATGAGAATCGTGAAAATGAAAGTGATATTATTTTTCCGTCAGAAAAAATAACTATTGATCAAATGTCTCTTACTATAAGATACGGTAGTGGTATTATATGTTTATGTTTGATAGATGATTATTGTTATCAATTAAAAATACCAATGATGGTTAAAAGTAATAATAGTCGTTATCGTACAGGTTTTACTATTAGTATAGAATCTTATAAAGTTACTACTGGTGTTTCTTCTACTGATCGATTAAATACAATTTTTACTGCTATAAGTGATAATTTAAATTTTAAAAAATTAAAAAAACCAGGTCATATATTTCCTTTATGTACCAAACCTGGCGGTATATTAGAAAGAAAAGGACATACAGAAGCAGCCGTTGATTTAATAACTATGGCTGGTTTAAAATCAACAGCAATTTTATGTGAAATTACTAATGATAATGGTTCTATGGCTCGTACATTAGAAATAAAAAAATTTAGTAAAATTTATAATATTAATTTGATTACTATTAAAGATTTATTTATTTATAGAAAAAAACAATTTTTTATGTAAATATGATTTGTTAGTTGCTTTTATTTTAATTTTATTATAAAATTATTTATTTAAATATTTAATTATACTAAATGTATATTTAATATTTTAATTTTACAAAATACAGTTTAATATTTACGTCTGCAGCTTAATTGGTAGAGCGTTATCCTCCGGAGATAAAGGTATCAGGTTCGAATCCTGTCAGGCGTAAATATAAATATTATATATTTTGGTGATTGTAGCTCAGTTGGTAGAGTCCTGGATTGTGATTCCAGTTGTCATGGGTTCGAATCCCATCAATCACCCAATTTATTTTTTATTTTTATTTTATATCGGCGAGTAGCGCAGTTTGGTAGCGTAACTGGTTTGGGACTAGTTGGTCAGAGGTTCAAATCCTCTCTCGCCGATTATTATTAATATATATTAAATTTTATTTAAATGAATAAAAAAGTATCTTCATTCATAATATATGATTATGAAACATTTGGTATTAATACTGCTTTAGATCGTCCTGCTCAATTTGCTTGTATACATACTGATGAAAATTTTATTCAAATAAGTGAACCTAAAATTTATTATTGTAAATTTTCTAATGATTACATTCCTAAAATAGAATCAGTTATTATAAATGGTATAACTCCTCAAAAAGTATTATATTCTGGTTTAATAGAAAGTGAATTCTCTATTAAGATTTATAAATTATTTAATATTTCTAACACATGTATAATTGGTTTTAATAATATTAATTTTGATGATGAATTTACTCGTAATCTTTTTTATCGTAATTTTTATAATTCTTATTATTGGAATTGTAGTAATGGTAATGCAAGATTGGATGTAATAAATATAGTATATGCTTGTTATATTTTAAGACCTAATGGTATTAATTGGCCTATAAATAATAGAGGTGTTACTAGTTTTAAATTAAAAGATTTAAGTATTTTTAATGATATTAAACATAATAATGCTCATGATGCTTTATCTGATGTTTATGCAACATTATCATTAATTAAATTTATACGTAATATTAAACCTAATCTTTTTAATTATTTTTATAATTATCGTTTTAAATATAAATTAAAATCTTTAATAAATTTTAATAAACCTTTAATTTATATATCTTCTGTTTTTGGTATTAAAAATAATAATATTGGCATAATATTACCAATAATTTGGCATCCATATAATAAAAATATACTTATTGTTTGTAATTTAATTGATAAAGTTGAAATATTAAAACATTTAGATATAAATATATTAAAAAAAAAATTTTATAATAATAATTGTTTATTAAATAATAAAATTATAAATCCATTGTATTTTTTACATATTAATAAATTTCCTATAATTACACCTTTAAAATTTTTGAGAAATAAAGATATTTTACGTTTAAATATTGATATTAATTTATGTTTTAAAAATTTAAATTGGTTGATGAATTATAAAAATTTAAAAAATAAAATATTAAATATTTTTTCTAAAAAATTTTTATTTAAATATGGAAATAATGTAGATTCACAACTTTATAAAAATTTTTTTAATAAAAATGATAATTTTTTTATAAAAAAAATATCTAAATTATCACCTAAAAAACTTATTTTATCTAATTTTAATTTTAAAGATTCAAGGTTAAAATTTTTATTTTTTCGTTATTATTCTCGTAATTTTCCATTTATTTTAAATAATTATCAGCAATTATTTTGGTTAAAATATTGTAAAAAAATTTCAACAAAATTATTTTATGAATTTTATATTATTAATTTAAAATTTTTATATATTCTATATATTAATAATAATTATAAAAAATATTTATTACGATCTTTATTTAATTATGTAAATTTTTTATTTTTTAAATTATATTATGAAGATAAAGGTAAAATTATTGATCTACTTAGTTAATTTATTAAATTATATTTTATTATTAAATTTTTAAATAAATTTGTTATAAATTATAAATTTTAAAAAAAATGTAAAAAAATATGAATGAAATAGTTTATGGTAAACATTCTGTTTGTGCTTTATTAAAATATAATCCAAAAAATATTATTAAAATTTATATTTCTGAAAAAAATAAAAATTATAATATATTAAAAAAAATTAAAGAATTAAATATAAATTTTAAAATAATAGATTATAAATGGTTGAATAAAAAAACTAATGGGGCAGTTCATCAAGGTGTTTTAGCTTATATTAATATAAAACGATTTTATAAAGAAAAAGATTTAATAAAATTATTTAAATATAAAAACATTTCTTTATTACTTATATTAGATAGTGTAACTGATCCTCATAATTTAGGTGCTTGTTTGCGTTGCGCTGAAGCAGCTGGTGTTCAAGCGGTTATTATACCTCGTAATAAATCTGTTAAATTAAATTCTACAGTAAAAAAAGTATCTAGTGGTGCTTCGGAAGCTATACCATTAATTTATGTTACTAATATATCTCGCACTCTTTGTATCTTAAGAAAATTTAATATCAGAATTATTGGCACAACTGTAAAAACTAAAAAATTTTTATATCAAAGTAAATTAAATAGACCTATAGCATTTGTAATGGGTTCAGAAAATAAAGGCATTCGTTATTTAACTAGTAAATATTGTGATGAATTTATTAAAATTCCTATGTTAGGAACTGTTTCTTCTCTTAATGTATCAGTTGCTACAGCTATATGTTTATTTGAAACTATTAGACAACGTAATAAATTTTATTGATATATTTTAATTTTATTATTAATTATTTTAAAGGTAATAATGAATTTTAATTCATATAAAGGACATTTTATACGTAAATGTTTAGGTCAACATTTTTTACATGATAAAAAAATTATTAGTAATATGGTTGATATTATTAATCCTAAATTAGATCATATAATGGTAGAAATTGGACCTGGTCTTGGATCATTAACAAAAAAAATAGTTACAAATTTAAAATATATTACAGTTATTGAAATAGATTATAATTTAATAGTTAAATTAAAAAAACAATTAATTTTATCTTCTAAGTTAAATATTCTACATCAAAATGCTATGTTAGTTGATTTTTTAAAATTATCTTCTGAAATAGGTAAACCACTTCGTATATTTGGTAATTTACCCTATAATATTTCTATATCATTTATATTTCATATGTTTAATTATGTTAATATTATTAAAGATATGCATTTTTTATTACAAAAAGAAGTTTTTCTTCGTTTAACAGCTAAACCTAATGTTAAATATTATAATCGATTAAGTATAATGTCTCAATGTTACTTTAAAATAATTAAATTATTAGAAGTACCTAATACTTCTTTTATACCTATGCCTAAAGTAGAATCAGTAATGGTTAAATTAATCCCTAATTTTCCTTATTTTTTAAATAAAGAAGCTTATAAATTAAATAAATTGTTAAAATATGTTTTTAATCAAAGAAGAAAAATTTTAAAAAATAGTTTAAATAAATTTTTTAATATTAAAGAATTAATAAATTATGGTATAAATCCTAATTTAAGAGCAGAAAATTTAAGTATAGAACAATATTGTTATTTAGCTAAATTATTATTTAAATATCATTAATATTAATAAAAATTATTTGTGATATATAATAATAATATATATTATTATTAACATAATTTTTTTTTAAATATTTTTATATTAAAAAGTATTATTTTATAATTTTAAATTAATTTAAATAACATGGATTTATAATTTTTATGATTAATTATAAAAATACTTTAAATTTACCTTATACAAAATTTCCTATGCGCGGTAATTTGACTATTAGTGAGCCCAAAATATTGCAACGTTGGTATAAAAATAATTTATACGAAAAAATTAAACTCAAAAAAAAAAATAAAACAAAATTTATTTTACATGATGGTCCGCCTTACGCAAATGGTGATATTCATATTGGGCATGCAGTAAATAAAATTTTGAAAGATATTATTATTAAATCAAAAAATTTAATGAATTATGATGTATCTTATGTACCTGGTTGGGATTGTCATGGTTTACCAATTGAACTTAATGTGGAAAAATTAATTTATAAATTTAAAAAGAAAATAAATAATAAAATATTTAGATATATTTGTCGTTATTATGCTAAAAAACAGATTTTAAAACAAAAAAGAGATTTTATACGTTTAGGTGTTTTGGGTGATTGGAAAAATTCTTATTTAACAATGAATTACAAAACCGAAGCAAATATTATTCGTTCATTTAGTAAAGTTATTTCAAATGGTTATTTATACAAAGGTATTAAACCAGTTCATTGGTGTTTAGATTGTTGTTCAGCTTTAGCTGAAACTGAAGTTGAATATAATGATCATATTTCACTATCTTTATATTTTATATTTAATGTAATTGATAATAATAAAATTGAAAAAATATTTAAAATAAATAAATTTGAAGGTAAAATATCGTTTATTATTTGGACTACTACTCTTTGGACTTTACCTTCTAATCGTGCTGTTGTTATTCATCCTGATTTTGATTATCAATTAATTAAAATTGATAATCAATGTTATATATTAGCTAGTAATTTAGTAAAAAAAATAATGTCTTTGTTATCGATTTCTAAATGGATAAATCTTGGTATTGTAAAAGGTAAATTTTTAGAATTTATAAAACTTAATCATCCATTTATGAATTATGATGTACCTGTTATTCTTGGTAAATATGTTACATTAGATATAGGTACAGGTGTTGTTCATATATCTCCCTGTCATGGTATTGATGATTACGTTATTAGTAAAAAATATGGTTTAAAATTTTTTGATCCAATTGGTCCCAATGGAAAATATCACATTAATACATTAAATTCTTTAGATGGTTTACATATATTTAATGTTGATAAAATTATAATTAATTTATTAGTTAATTCTAATTCATTATTACATACTTTAAAAATAAAACATAGTTATCCATATTGTTGGCGTCATAAAACACCTATTATATTTCGTTCAACATCTCAATGGTTTATTAGTATGGATAAGTATAATTTACGCAAAAAATTGTTATTAGAAATTGAAAATGTAAATTGGATTCCTAAGTGGGGTAAGGATCGTATTAAAATTATGATAAATAATCGCTTAGATTGGTGTGTATCTAGACAACGCATTTGGGGTGTTCCTATGGCTTTTTTTGTTCATAAAAAAACAAAAAAATTACATCCAAATACTGTTGAGTTAATGGAATTAATAGCTCAACGTGTTGAAATTTATGGTATTCAAGCTTGGTGGGATTTAAATTTAACTGATATTTTAGGTGATGATGCTAAATATTATAAAAAAGTAAATGATACATTAGATGTTTGGTTTGATTCTGGTTCTACTTTTTTCTCTATAATAACAAAAGATTTAAAATTGAAAAAATTTAAATCTAATATTTATTTAGAAGGTCATGATCAATATAGAGGTTGGTTTTTATCTTCTTTAATAATTTCTACTATTATAAATAATAATTCACCTTATAATGAAGTATTAACTCATGGTTTTGTTGTTGATGGTCATGGGTTTAAAATGTCTAAATCATTAGGTAATATAATAAAACCTAAAGAAATAATTAATAAATTAGGCTCAGATATTTTAAGATTATGTATTGCTTCTTCTAATTATACTAATGATATGTCAATATGTAATAAAATTCTTAATCATTCTATAGAATATTATCGTCGCATTCGTAATACTGCTCGGTTTTTATTAGCTAATTTAAATGATTTTAATCCCGATAAACATATTGTTCATTCAGATAATATGTTATTATTAGATCGTTGGGCTGTAAATAGGGCTTATTTATCCCAAATAGAAATTATTAATGAATATAATAATTATAATTTTAATAAAATTATCAAAATAATAATGAATTTTTGTTCTTTAGAAATGGGTTCTGTTTATTTAGATATTATTAAAGATCGTCAATATACTACAAAAAAAAATAGTATTGCAAGACGCAGTTGTCAAACTGCATTGTATCATAATATTGAAGCATTAGTTCGTTGGTTAGCTCCTATTATACCATTTACTGCTGATGAAATATGGAGATATATTCCAGGTAATAGATCTAAATTTGTTTTTACTGAAACCTGGTATGATGGCTTATTTAAAATAGATAATTCAAAATTTTTAAATGATAATTATTTTAAAATATTATTTAAAATTCGCAATGAATCTAATAAAATTATAGAAAAAGCTCGTTTAGATAAAAAAATATTTAGTTCATTAGAAGCTCATATTAAATTATATGCTGAACCTGTATTAGCTAATAAATTAAAAAAACTTGAAAAAGAATTACATTTTATATTTTTAACATCTAAAGTTGAAATATTTAATTTTATTGATGCTGAAGATGATGCTTTAACATGTAAAACTATTAATGGGCTTAAGATAAAATTATTAAATGCAAAAGGTAAAAAATGTTCTCGTTGTTGGCATTATGAAAATGATATAGGTTTAAATAATGTTTATAAAGAAATTTGTGGACGTTGTATTATTAATATTATTGGTATTGGTGAGAATCGTAAATTTATTTAATATAAAATGATTATTTTAATAAATGCTTTTTTGTTTTTTTTTATATTAATTTTAATAATATTTAATTTTATTATAAAACAATATATAATAAATTATTATATATATGGTAACTTATATTTTATTAATAATTTTATTAATTTTAAATATATTTTAAATAAAGGTTGTGGTTTTAATTTTTTAATAGGAAATACATATTGTCAATATTATTTTTTATTATTTATTTCAATTATTATTTTTATTAAATTAATAAAAAATATTTTTATTTTAAATAAAAATAATAAATTATTTGATATAATTCAAATTATATTTATTATTGGTATGTTAGATAATTTTTTAGATAGAATATTTTATGGTTATATAATTGATTTTATTGATTTTCATATAATTAATTGGCATTCACCAATATTTAATTTTTCAGATTTAATTATTTATTTAAGTGGGTTTTTTTTATTAATTTTTAATTAATTTTTTATAAAATTTAAAAAAAAATTCATTGTGTTCAATTGGACAACAAGAATGAGTATCTTTAAAATAAAAATTTTTATTTGTATTTAATTTATATTATGTTGGTTTATTTTATGGGGGTTTTTTGAAAAATTTAGCATTATTAATTTTAAAAGATGGAACAAAATTTACAGGTTGTTCTATAGGTGCTTCAGGAATAATATTTGGTGAATTAGTTTTTAATACATCTATAACAGGTTATCAAGAAATTATAACGGATCCGTCTTATTATGGTCAAATTGTTATATTTACTTATCCTCATATTGGTAATACAGGAACTAATAAAATTGATAATGAGTCTAATAAAATTCAAGTAAAAGGAATAATTATTCGTAATTTATCTTTAATATCTAGTAATTTTCGTAATTCATTATCTTTATCTGATTATTTAAAAAAACAAAATATTATTGGAATTTCTAATATTGATACTCGTAAATTAACTCATTTACTTCGTGAAAAAGGTTCACAATTAGGTTATATTGTTAGCGGTGATATTTTAAAAAATAAAGGTATTGAATATAAAATTTCAAATTTTAAAAATTTAAATAATATTGATTTAGTTAAAAAAGTAAGTACATCTAAACAATATATTTGGAATGATTGCTCACATATTTTAAATACAAATACAAAATTAAAAAAAAAAGAATTATATTATAAAATTATTGTTTATGATTATGGTGTAAAACAAAATATTTTACGTATGTTGGTTGATCGGGGTTGCGAATTAATAGTTGTTCCTGCTGAAACTCCTGCTGAAGATATATTAAAAATTAAACCTGATGGTGTTTTTTTATCTAATGGTCCCGGTGATCCTGTTATTTGTGATTATGCTATTAAAAATATTAAAATTTTATTAAATACAAAAATTCCTATATTTGGTATTTGTTTAGGTTATCAACTTTTAGCTTTAGCTGGTGGTGCAAAAACAGTTAAAATGAAACTTGGACATCATGGTGCTAATCATCCAGTAAAAGATCATATAACAGGTAAAGTTATAATCACTAGTCAAAATCATGGATTTGTAGTTGATATGAAAACATTACCTAATATATTTAAAATAACTCATACTTCTTTATTTGATGGAACATTACAAGGTTTGCATTATTTTAATAAACCGATATTTGGTTTTCAAGGTCATCCAGAAGGTAGTCCAGGGCCTCATGATGCTTCTTTATTTTTCAATTATTTTATTAAATTAATTAAAATATATCATTTAAAATTTAACATGTCGGAGGTTTGACATGTCAAAGCGTAAAGATATTAAAAGTATTTTAATATTAGGTGCGGGACCTATTGTTATCGGACAAGCTTGTGAGTTTGATTATTCTGGTGTACAAGCATGCAAGGCTTTGCGTGAAGAAGGTTATAAAATTATTTTAGTAAATTCAAATCCTGCTACTATAATGACTGATCCTGATATGGCTGATGTAACTTATATTGAACCAATTCATTGGAAAATAGTTAGTAAAATTATTGAAAAAGAAAAACCTGATGCATTATTACCTACTATGGGTGGACAAACTGCATTAAATTGTGCGTTAGAATTAAATCGTAAGGGTATTTTAAAAAAATTTAATTTAGAAATGATTGGTGCTACCTCTGATGCTATTTTAAAAGCAGAAGATAGGTATTTTTTTGATAAAGCAATGAAAAAAATTGGTTTACAAACACCTCGTTCTGGTATAGCTCATTCATTAAAAGAAGCTATAGAAATTGTATCTTATATTGGTTATCCATGTATTATACGTCCATCTTTTACAATGGGTGGTACCGGTGGTGGTATTGCTTATAATAATGAAGAATTTGAAGAAATTTGTGAACGTGGATTAAATTTATCTCCAACAAATGAATTATTAATCGATGAGTCTCTTATAGGTTGGAAAGAATATGAAATGGAAGTAATTAGAGATAGTAAAGATAATTGTATCATTGTATGTTCAATTGAAAATATTGATCCTATGGGTATTCATACTGGAGATTCAATTACTGTTGCTCCTGCTCAAACTTTAACAGATAAAGAATATCAAATAATGCGTAATGCTTCTATTAACGTTTTAAGAGAAATAGGTGTTGAAACCGGAGGTTCTAATGTTCAATTTGCTGTTAATCCAAAAAATGGTAGATTAGTTGTTATAGAAATGAATCCTCGTGTGTCTCGTTCTTCTGCTTTAGCTTCTAAAGCAACTGGTTTTCCTATAGCAAAAATTGCTGCAAAATTAGCAATAGGTTATACTTTGGATGAATTAAAAAATGATATAACTAATGGTTTTATGCCAGCTTCATTTGAACCAACAATTGATTATGTTGTAACTAAAATTCCAAGATTTAATTTCGAAAAATTTGTTGGTATTAATGATCGTTTAAGTACACAAATGAAATCAGTTGGTGAGGTTATGGCTATTGGCTCTAATCAACAAGAGTCTTTACAAAAAGCTTTGCGTAGTTTAGAAATTGGTGTAGATGGTTTTAATTCTAAAATTAATCTTAATGATTTAAAATCACTAAATACTATAAATTATGAATTAAAAAATGCTGGCGGAGATCGTATTTGGTATATTGCTGATGCTTTTAGATTGGGTTTGTCTCTTAGTGAAATATATAAATTAACTAATATTGATAAATGGTTTTTAATTCAAATTGAAGAATTAATAAAATTGGAAAAAAATATTAAAAAAAGAGGTTTAAGTTGCTTAAATATTAATTATTTACGTTTATTAAAACAAAAAGGTTTTGCAGATTCTAGAATTGCTTATTTAGTTAATGTTAAAGAAATTGAAATATTTAAATTACGCAAATCTTATAATTTACATCCAGTTTATAAACGTATTGATACTTGCGCTGCTGAATTTACTACTGATGTTGCTTATATGTATTCAACTTATTATGATGAATGTGAATCTAATCCAAATAATAATTCTAATAAAATTATGATTATTGGTAGCGGTCCAAATAGAATAGGTCAGGGTATTGAGTTTGATTATTGTTGTGTACATGCCGCATTAGCATTGCGCAATGACGGTTATGAAACTATTATGGTTAATTGTAATCCTGAAACAGTTTCTACTGATTATGATATTTCTGATAGACTTTATTTTGAACCTATAACATTAGAAGATATACTTGAAATTATACGTATTGAAAAACCCAAGGGAGTTATAGTCCAATATGGTGGTCAAACACCACTTAAATTAGCTCGTGATTTAGAATTAAATGGTGTGTTAATTATAGGTAGTGGTTCTGATGTTATAGATAAAACAGAAAATAGAAAAAAATTTCAAAAAATAATAAATAACCTTGGATTTAAACAACCTAAAAATATAACTGTTACAAAATCTGATATGGTTTTAGAAAAAGCAAATATTATTGGATATCCTTTAGTAGTTCGTCCTTCATATGTTTTAGGTGGTAGAGCTATGGAAATTGTATATGATGATAATGATTTATTATATTATTTTCAAAATGCCATTGATGTTTCAAATAATGCTCCAGTGTTATTAGATAAATTTTTAAATAACGCAATTGAAGTTGATGTTGATGCAGTTTGTGATGGTGTTAATGTATTAATAGGTGGTATCATGGAACATGTTGAGCAAGCTGGTGTGCATTCTGGTGATTCCTCTTGTTCTTTACCAGCTTATACTTTAAGTGAAGAAATAAAAAATAATATAAGAAATCAAGTTAAAAAGATAGCTTTAGCATTAAATATTAATGGTTTAATGAATGCACAATTTGCTATTAAAAATAAAGATATATATATTATTGAAGTAAATCCTAGAGCTTCAAGAACAGTTCCTTTTGTTTCTAAAGCTACAGGTTTAGCTTTGGCTAAAATTGCTGCTAGAGTTATGATTGGAAAATCTTTGTTAGAACAAGGTGTGACTAAAGAAGTTATTCCAATTTATTTTTCAGTTAAAGAAGCAGTTTTACCTTTTAATAAATTTCCAGGTGTAGATCCTATTCTTGGTCCAGAAATGCGTTCCACTGGTGAAGTTATGGGTATTGGAAACACTTTTGCTGAAGCTTTTGCTAAAGCAATATGTGGTAATAAATCGTATTTGAATAAAGGTGGTCGTGTATTATTATCAGTTAATAAAAATGATAAAAAAAGATTAATTAATTTAGTTATTAACTTAATTAATAATGATTTTAATATTGATGCAACTTATGGTACTTATTTAGTTTTAAAAAAAATAGGTATTTATTCTCGTTTAATTAATAAATTAAATGAAAGTAGACCTAATATACAAGATAGAATAAAAAATGGAGAATATACTTATATTGTTAATACTGCTTCTGGTAGGAAATCCATTGAAGATTCTAAATTAATTCGTAAAAATGCATTACAATATAATGTTTATTATGATACTACATTAAATGGTAGTTTTGCTACATTAAAATCATTAAAAGCTAATTTTGATTCTAATGTTATTTCTATACAAGAAATACATAATAAATTATTTAAAAAATTTAATATTTAATTTTATATATTATATATTATATATAATTTATTCTTTATATAAAAAATATTTTATTAGTTATATTTTATCAGGTGAATTAGTCATTAAATCTATTGCTGTGCTATTTTTAGGAAATGCAATAACATTTTTTATATTTTTTGTATTAGTTAAAAGCATTACTATTCTATCTAATCCTAGTGCCATACCAGCATGAGGTGGGGTTCCATATTTTAATGCATTTAAGAAAAATTTAAATTTATTATTTTTTTTATTTTTATCTATTTTTAAAATATCTAGAATTAATTTTTGTATTTTACTATTATTAATTCGAACAGATCCACTACCTATTTCATATCCATTAATTACCATATCATAAGAATTAGCCATAACTGATTTAGGCTTATTTTTTAAAATCTTAATATTGATATTTTTAGGAGCTGTAAAAGGATGATGCATTGATATTAGTTTTCCATTTTTGTTTTTTTTAAACATCGGAAAATCATTAATCCAAATAGGAATATATATTTTTGTATTTGTAATTTTAAGATCTAAACCTATTTTAATACGTAATGCTCCAAATGCATTTGATATTATCTCATTTTTATCAGCCCCAAAAAATAATATATCTTTGTTTAATGCTCCAATTTTTAATATTATTTTTTTTATTATTTTTTTTTCCAAAAATTTTGGAGTTGATCTTTCTATATTTATATTTTTTAAAGAACATTTATTTATTTTTATCCATGGTAGTATTTTAATGCCATAAGTTTTAATATATTCAAGATATTTATTAATTTGTTTTTTCTTAATTTTAATCCCTCCTGGTACATGTAAAACTATAATACGATAGTCTTTATAATTATTTATATTATTAAATACTCTAAATTTTGTTTTTTTAATTAAATTATCTATGTCTATTAATTCCAATTTATTACGTAAATCTGGCTTATCAGATCCAAACCTACGTATAGCCTCTTTATAAGTTATTTGTTTAAAATGTCCTAAGTTAATATTTTTAATTTCATACCACAAAGATCTTATTAATCTTTCTATGATATTTTTTACTTTTTTTTCATCCGCAAAAGATATTTCACTATCAATTTGTGTAAATTCTGGCTGTCTATCAGATCGCAAATCCTCATCTCTAAAACATTTAACAATTTGATAATAACGATCAAAACCTGATATCATTAATAATTGTTTAAATAATTGAGGTGATTGAGGTAATGCATAAAATTTATTTTTATATAATCTACTTGGTATTAAATAACTTCTAGCGCCCTCTGAAGTTAATTTACTTAATATTGGTGTTTCTATATTTATGAAATTTTCTTTTTTCATAAAATAATTTACAAAATTTAAAATTTTATTACGAATTTTAAATCTTTTAATCATTATATCTTTTCTTAAATTTAAATATCTAAATTTAAGACTTTGTTCCTCTTTATTTTTAATATTTATATCTATAGGTAAAATATTTGATTTATTAATAATATTTAATGATGTTGCTAATACTTCAATTTCTCCAGTAATTATATTTTTATTTATTTGTTTACTAGGCCTTGAATATACTATTCCTTTTATTTGTACACAAAATTCATTACGTAATTTACTTGCAATTTTAAAAATTTTAATATTATTAGATTTAAAAAATACTTGTATTATACCTTCCCTATCACGAATATTAATAAAAATTAATTTACCTAAATTTCTAAAACAATCAACCCAACCACATAATTTTATTTCTTTACCAATATGTAATTTATTTATCTTACCACAATATTCATTACGCATGAATATATCCTTTTTTTAAAAATTGTTTAATTAAATAATAATTTGAATTTTAAAGAAGTAAATTACTATAATTAATTATAAAATATATCAAGAAGATTTATTATTGTGTTTATATTTATATTTTTATTTAAAATAATTATTGATTTTTATATAATACAATTATTATTACGTATTTGGATGGAATATTTATATTGTGATTTTTATCATCCATTGTCTAAAGTAGTTTATAAAATCACACAACCTTTTATTAAATTATCAAGATATATTACATCTATTTTTATGTTAAATAATATTTATATTGGTCCTATTATATTAATATATATATTATCATTAATTAAATTAATATTAATAATGCACATTGAAATTAAATTTGTTATTTTTAAACCAATTTATTTAATAATAGCTTTATTTATATTTTTAAAAAATTATGGCAAATTACTTTTCTTAATTTTAATTATAAGATCATGGTTTAGTTGGAGTAACTATACTTATAATAATATTGGTATATTAATTTATACATTGAGTGATAAATTATTAAATTTTATCAAATATATTTCATTTACTTTAATTAATTTTGATTTTTCTATTATTATAACAATGTTAATAATTTATTTTTTTAATTTTATTTGTTTATTATTTTTTCCTGGTATTTGGTATTTAATATAAATTAATTATTTTAAAATATTTAAATTAATTGATTTAAATATATATATAAATAATAATTTTTTATTTATAATTTAAAATATTTTTTTAAAAACTAAGTCTATTATTTTATTTTTTAATTTTATACCCTTTTTTTCAAATTTAGTTACCGGCCTATTTTTAATAAAATTTATATATTTTTTTTTTATTGAAATATTATAAAAATTTTTATTTAAAGACATAACTTTTAATATATGTATAGCATATAATTTACAATCTGTTGAAATATGTAAAATTCCATTTTTAATAAGTTTTTTTGTAATTAATATTATAAAATTTTGTTTAATAATACGTCTTTTATTATGACATTTTTTATACCATGGATCAGGAAAAAATATTTGTATTAATTTTATAGAATTATCTTTTATCATATATTTTATTACTTCTAATGCATCATAATATATTATTCTAATATTCTTAATATTTAATTTATAAATATTATTTAAACATGAACTTATACCAGGTAAATATGTTTCAATACCTAAAAAATTTTTTTTTGGATATTTTAATGCTGTATTTATTAATGTTTTGCCTATACCAAAACCAATTTCTAATATTATTGATGTTGTTTTTATAAAAAATTTATTTAAATTAATATAGTGATTTTTATAATTAATACCTATTTTAATCCATAATTTTTTTAATATTTGTTTTTGTTTTATAGTTAAACATCTTCTTCTTTTTACAAAACTACGAATATGTAATTTTTTATATATTAATTTTAAATTATTCATTATATTATTTTAATCTGTAATTACAATATTTAAATCTTTATTTATAATTTTAATAAATTAATTTTTTTTTTTTTACGTTTTTTATAAAAAAATTTGCTTAATTGACTTGAACAATTTTTTTTTAAAATATTTTTATTAATAATAATTTTATTATTTATATTTTTTTTATTATATTCTGTTCCAAAAACTAAACGTTTAATACGAGCTATCATTATGGCTCCAATACACATAATACAGGGTTCTAATGTAACATACATTATTGTATTTAATAAACGATAATTACATATTTTTTTAGCACCTTGACGTAAGGCAATAATTTCAGCATGAGCAGTTGGATCATTGTTATTTATAGAACAATTATAACCTTTTCCAATTATATTATTATTTAATACTAATATAGCGCCTACTGGTATCTCACCTTTATATTCACTATATTTAGCTAAAAATATAGCATATTTCATCCAATATTCATCATTTAAATATAAATTATTCATTTAATAAAATTTTTATAATTTTAAAATATATTTTGATATTAATTAAATTAATATTTCTTATTAAGAAATATATATTATACAGGAGATAGTTAGTGTCTATAAATCATATAGGTATTATAGGTATGTCAATCATGGGAAGTAATTTAGCACTTAATATTTCGAATCATGGTTATTATGTATCTGTTTTTAACAGATCACATAATAAAACTGATAAATTAATTCTTAAATATCCTAAAAAAAATATTTTTCCTTTTTATTCTATAAAAGAATTTGTATATTCTTTAAAAAAACCTCGTTGTATTTTTTTAATGGTAAAATCAGGTAAAAGTATTGATTTAGTTATTAATTCTATTAAATTTTTTTTAAATAAAGGAGATATAATTATTGATGGAGGTAACTCATTTTATAAGGATACTATTCGTCGTTATAATGAATTAAAAAAAGAAGGTTATAATTTTATTGGTGCTGGTTTATCTGGTGGTGAAAAAGGAGCTTTGAATGGTCTTTCTATTATGGTCGGTGGTGATAAAAATATATATAATTTTATATTACCAATTTTAAAAAATATTTCTGCATTTATTAATAGTGAGCCATGTGTAACATATGTTGGTTCTAATGGATCCGGGCATTATGTGAAAATGATACATAATGGTATAGAATATAGTGATATGCAATTAATAGCAGAAGTTTATTCATTATTAAAAATTGTATTAGATATAAATAATAATGAGTTATCAGAAATATTTAATGATTGGAATAAAGGTGAATTAAATAGTTATTTAATAGAAATTACTAAAAATATTTTAATTAAAAAGGATAATTATGGTAAATTTTTAATAGATTTTATTTTAGATGAAGCTGATAATAAAGGTACAGGTAAATGGATTAGTAAAAGTTCATTAGATTTAGGTGAGCCATTAACTCTTATTACTGAATCAGTTTTTGCTCGTTATATATCTTTATTAAAAAATCAACGTATATTAGCTTCTAAAATTTTAATAGGTCCTAAGTTAAAAATATTTACTAAAAATAAATTATTTTTTATTGAAAAAGTTAGATGTGCATTATATTTAAGTAAAATTATATCATATGCTCAAGGTTTTTCACAATTAAAAATAGCATCAGAAAAATATAATTGGAATATAAATTATTGTAATATTGCTAAAATTTTTAGAGCAGGTTGTATTATAAGAACTAAATTTTTAAAAAATATAATTAATACTTTTTATGATTATCCATTAATTGATAATATTTTGTTATCACCCTTTTTTAAAAAAAAAATAAATTGTTATCAAAAATATTTACGTTATATTATTTCTTATGGTATAAAAAATGGAATACCAATGCCAGTTTTTTCATCTGCAATTTCTTATTATGATAGTTATCGTTCTGCTGTATTACCAGCTAATTTAATTCAAGCTCAACGTGATTATTTTGGTTCTCATTTTTATAAACGAATTGATAAAAAAGGTATATTTCATACAAAATGGTAAATATAATTTTATATTTTATATTTTATTAAAAAAATAAAATTCAGGGGTGGAAAGATTTGAACTCTCAACATTCGGTTTTGGAGACCGATGATCTACCAATTGAACTACACCCCTATAAAGGTACGGTGCGGACGGGATTTGAACCCGTGTCACCCGGCGTGACAGGCCGGTATTTTAACCACTAAACTACCGCACCATTATAAAATATTAAATAATTTTATTTTTTATTTTTAAATGTCCTCTAGGGGACTTGAACCCCTGTTGCTGCCTTGAAAGGGCAGTGTCCTAACCTTTAGACGAAGAGGACATTTTAAATTTATTAATTTTAAATTATACATTTGAATTTTTAAAAGTCAATAGTTATTATTATTTATTTATTAAAATTTAATTTTTTTAATAAAAAAAAATTTATAAAAATGTATAAATTTTATTTTATATTTAAATTAAGTAAATATTTTAATTTTAGTTAATTATTGAATAGTTTTTTTTATTTATTTTTAAAAAAAATATTAAACCAATTTTCTAAAATAATTGTTGCAGATTCTTTATCAATATATTTTTTTTTTAAAAATTTATAACCTTTTATTTTAAATAAACGACATCTTGCTTCTTTTGTGCTAAACCTTTCATCATGTAATATTACACATATATTATAATTATTTTTAATTTGATTTGCAAATTGTTTAGTTTTATTTGTTATTTTTTGATTTTTACCTTTTATATTTAAAGGTAATCCTATAATTACTATTTTTGGTCTCCATTTATTTAATAAATATTTAATTATTCTCCAATTGGTATTGTAATTGTAATTAACAAATATTGTTAATGGTTTTGGTATGCATGTAACCCATTGACTTATAGCCACGCCAATATACTTAATTCCATAATCAAAAGCTATTATGTTGTGATTAGTAATCATATATTTAATTGTTATTAATTAAATTTATTTTTATTAAAAATTTTACAAAAATAAATTATATTGTTGATAATTTTTATATTTTTAATAAAGTTTTTAAAAATATTTAAATTTGTTGTTATTTTAATAATTTAATTTTAATAAATTTAAAAAATAAAATTATGATAACTATTACTAATGCTGCTCAAGAATATTTTTTTAGATTATTATCTAAACAAAAACCAGGTACTCAAATTCGTTTATTTATTACAAATTCTAGATCTTTTAATAAAAAATGTAGTATTTCTTATTGCCACATTAATAAAATTAAATTAACAGATATTGAATTAAAATTTGGAAAAATTTTAATATATATTGATAATGCAAGCATTTCTTATTTACAAGGAGCAAAAATAGATTTTATTGATAATGAATTAAATTCTAAAATAATAATCAAAATACCTAATATTATTTTAAATAAAAATATTAAAAGTAATTTACTTGTTAAAAATATTAAAAATTTTATTAAAAATAACATTAATCCAGTTTTATTAATTCATGGTGGTAAAATAATTTTTGTAAAAATAACTAAATGTATGCAAGTTATTATTAAATTTGTTGGTAGATGTAATGGTTGTTTTATGATTAAATCAACTTTTAAGGAACATATTGAAAAAAAATTATTAAAAAGTTTTCCAGAAATAAAAGAAATATGTGATATAACTAAACACAAACATAATAAATATTCTTATTATTAAATTTTAAATTAATATTTTTATTAGTTTAGATTAATAAATTTTAATGCTATATTTATACGATATAAACAGGTTTTTTTTCCTATTGCGTAAATTATATGATTAATAGATGGTGACTCATTAGAATTAGTTATTGCTACACGTAAAGGCATGCATATTTGATTTATTTTTAATTTAAAAATTTTTGTTATTTTTTTTATAATTTTATTTATTAAAGTATATGTCCATAATTTAAGTTCTTTTAATTTTAAATATATTAATTTAATAGGTTGGTATATATATGATTTTAAATATTTTTTAGCTAATTTTTCATTTAATTTTTCAAAATTATAATAAAAATAGTGACAGTTATCAACTATTTCTTTTAAAGTTTTATATTTTTTACCTAAAATTTTAATTAATATTTCTAATTTAGGTCCATTTTTAATATTTATTCCTTTTTTTTTTATATGCCAATTTAAATGTTTAGCTATATATTCTACTGGTAAATTATTTATATAATAATGATTTAGCCATAAAAGTTTTTTTTTATCAAATATACTAGGTGAATTATTAATAGAACTAAGATTAAAAAATTTTTTCATTTCATTAATATTAAATAGTTCTTTATTTTTATAAGACCAACCTAATTTAACAACATAATTAAGTATAGTTTCTGGAATAAAACCATCATCACGATATTTCATTATATTTACTGCATCATGTCTCTTAGACATTTTTTTTCTATTATTTCCTAAAATCATAGAGACATGAGCATATTTAGGTATTGGAGCGCCTAATGCTTTTAAAATATTTATTTGACGTGGTGTATTATTTATATGTTCTTCTCCTCTTATTACATGTGTAATAGACATATAATAATCATCAATTACTGAACAAAAATTATAAGTAGGTGAGCCATCAGATCTTTTTATTATTAAATCATCTAACTCATTATTATTAAATTTTATTGTTCCACGAATGATATCATTAAAAATTATTTGACCTAATTTTGGATTACGAAAACGTATTACATATTTTTTATTTATATTTTTATTATCATTAACAATATTAAAACATTTGCCATCATAACATGGTTTGTAACCTTTTTTGATCTGTTTTTCGCGTATTATAGATAATCTTTTTTTTGTACAAAAACATTTGTAAGCTAATTTTTTTGATAACATTTTATTTATAATCTTGTTATAATAATTAAAACGATTTGTTTGAAAATAAGGTCCTTCGTTCCAATTTAATCCTAACCATTTTAAACTATCTATAATAGATTTAATAGCTGGTTTATATAACCTTTTTACATCACTGTCTTCTATACGTAACACAAATTTACCGTTGTTTTGATTAGCAAATAACCAAGAGTAAAGAGCTGTACGTATGCCACCGATATGTAAATAACCAGTAGGACTTGGTGCAAATCTAGTTTTAATTTTCATTATTATTAATACCTTTTATAATTATTTAAATTTATTATTTTTTTTTTTTTTTTTGTTTTTTTATTTTATTTAAAAAAAATAGTTGACTAAATGTAATAAATTTTTGTATAATATAATTTATATATAATAGGTGATTAGCTCAGATGGTAGAGCATCTCCTTTACAAGGAGAGGGTCGATGGTTCGATACCATCATCACCTATATAATTAAAATTTAAATTATTTAATAAAATATACAAACTATTATAAATACTTAAATAATCTATTATATTAATATAATTAAGAGGTATCTATTGTATAATAGACAAATTGTATTAGATACTGAAACAACTGGAATGAATAAATTTATTCCATATTATAAGGGGCATAAAATTATTGAAATAGGAGCTGTGGAAATAATTAATAGACGCATAACAGGAAAACGTTTTCATGTATATTTAAAACCAAATAGAAATATAGATCCTGGAGCGTTTCATATTCACGGTATTAGTAATAAATTTTTATTTAATAAACCTATTTTTGCTGATATTGCTGATAAATTTATTAATTTTATTAATGGTTCTGAATTAATAATACATAATGCTCGCTTTGATATTGAATTTATTAATTATGAATTAAGTATGATTAATATTAATATTAATAAAATTGAAGATTTATGTAATATAATAGATACTTTAAAATTAGCACGTAAAATGTTTCCAGGTAAACGTAATACTTTAGATGCTTTATGTAATCGTTATTTTATTAAGAATACTAAACGTACCTTACATGGAGCTTTATTAGATGCTGAAATTCTTGCAAAAATTTTTTTACTTATGACTGGGGGTCAAATTTCCTTACCTTTAATAAATCAAATAAAGGAAATTCCACAAAAAAATAAAATAAAAAAAAAAAATATTAAAAAAAATTTAAATTTATGTCATAAAATTATTTATGCTAATAAAAAAGAAATTATTTCTCATAAAAAACAATTAAATTTAATAAAAAAAAAAAATGGTATATGTATATGGAAATCATTTGATAATATTTAATATAAATAATTTATATATTACTAACTAATTATTATTTTAATGAATAATATTTTATTAATTTAAAATATAAAAAATAAATTAATATTAATTATATTATTTAAGGGTAAATATGTCACAATTATGTCAGATTACTAAAAAACAGTTCTTGTGTGGTAACAATCGATCTCATGCAATGAATGCTACTAAACGTAAATTTATGTTAAATCTTCATATACATCGATTTTGGTTTGCAAAAAAAAATAAATTTATTAAATTAAAACTATCAGTTAAAGGTATGCGAATAATTAATAAAAAAGGTATTAAAAAAATATTGTATAATTATTATAATAAAAATAAATAATTAAATCAAGGATTTAAATATGTCTAAATATATTCGTGAAAAAATAAAATTAATTTCTACTGCTAACACAAATCATTTTTATACTACAACAAAAAATAAGCGTTTAAAGTTAAAAAAATTAATATTAAAAAAATTTGATCCTATATTACAACATCATGTAATTTATAAAGAGGGTAAACTTAAAAAATTTTAAAATTAATATATATATATATTATCTTTAATTTATTATTATTCAATATTTATTTTAGGTTAATTATGTTCAGAACAATAAAAAAATATATTTTCGTAACTGGTGGGGTTACTTCATCTTTAGGTAAAGGAATTACTACAGCTGCTATAGCAGCTGTACTTAAATCTAGAGGTTTAAGTATAAATATAATAAAATTAGATCCATATATTAACATAGATCCCGGAACTATAAATCCAATACAACATGGTGAAATATTTGTTACAGAAGATGGATCTGAAACGGATCTTGATTTAGGACATTATGAGCGTTTTACTAATTTAAAAATGTCAAATTATAATAATTTTACTGCTGGAAGTATTTATGCAGATGTTTTATATAAAGAAAGACAAGGTTTTTATTCAGGTAATACTATTCAAGTTGTACCTCACATTACTAATTCTATTATAGAACGTATTATAAATAGTGGTAAGAAATATAATATAGTTTTAGTAGAAATAGGTGGCACAGTTGGTGATATTGAATCTTTACCTTTTTTAGAAGCAATTCGTCAAATTTCTTTAAAAATTGGTAAGCAAAATACTTTATTTATACATTTAACTTTATTACCGTATATAAAAGTCATATCTGAAATTAAAACAAAACCCACACAACATTCAGTTAAAGAATTATTGTCAATTGGTATACAGCCAGATATTTTAATTTGTAGATCTGATCAATTAGTAACAAATACGGAATTATCAAAAATAGCTTTGTTTTGTAATATTTCTAGAAAATCAGTTTTTTTTATAAAAGATGTTAATTTAATTTATAAAATTCCTATAATTTTAAAATTACAAAAATTAGATGATTTTATTTGTAAATATTTTAAATTAAATTGTCATGAAGCAGATATTTCTGATTGGGAATTAATATTATATCAGCAAAATAATTATATTAAAGAATTAAATATTTGTTTAGTAGGTAAATATGTTGAATGTCCAGATGCTTATAAATCAGTATGCGAAGCATTAAAGCATGGTGGTTTAAAAAATAAATATAAAATTAATATTAAATTTATTGATTCTGAAGATATTGAAATTTATGGAATTTCTCTTTTAGAAAATTGTAATGGAATTCTTATACCTGGCGGTTTTGGTTATAGAGGTATAGAAGGAAAAATATTAACTGTAAAATACGCACGTGAGAATAAAATACCTTATTTTGGTATTTGTTTGGGAATGCAAGTAGCATTAATTGAATTTGCACGTAATGTTATTGGTATGAATAATGCTAATTCAACAGAATTTATATCTAAATGTAAATATCCTATAATTAAAATTATAAGTAAATATCAAAATAATAAAAATAAAATTAAAAATAATAATATTTATTTTAATAAATTTATGCGACTTGGTAATAAATATTGTTATTTAAAAAAAAATACATTAGCTTATAAAATATATGGTAAATCTTCTATTTTAGAACGCCATAGACATAAATATAAATTTAATAATTTATTTTTAAAAAAATTTAAATCTAAAGGATTATATGTAAGTGGTTGGTCTAAAAATTATAAATTAGTTGAAATTATTGAATATTCTAAACATCCATGGTTTATGGGTAGTCAATTTCATCCAGAATTCTCATCAACACCACGCAATTGTCATCCATTATTTATTAATTTTATTAAAGCCGCTGGCGATTATAAAATGTAATTAATTAATTTTGATGTATTTAAAATAAATATTATTAAATTAATAATTTATTATAATTATATTTAAAATAAATTATTTTAAATAAATTATTAAATTTTATATTGAGTAATTATTATGTTTACAAATTTATCAAATAAATTATTAAATATCTTATATAATATTAATCATATTTCTAAAAAAAATATTAAAGATGTTTTATATAAAATAAATATAATATTAATAGAATCCGATGTTGCGTTGCCTGTTATAAAAAAAATAATAAATCAAATAGAAAAGGCATTTTTTAAAAAATATATAGATATAGATTTTATTTCTATTCAAAAATTTATTAATATAATTTATAATGAACTTGTTTATATTATGGGTGATAAAAATAATGATTTGAATTTAATATCTCAGTATCCATCAATAATTTTATTGGTTGGTCTTCAAGGTTCTGGTAAGACTTCTACTATTATTAAACTCGGTAAATTTTTAAACGAAAAAAATAAAAAAAAAATATTAATTGTATCTACTGATATATATAGACCAGCAGCTATTGATCAACTTAGAATATTATCTAAAGATATTAATATTGATTTTTTTTCATCAAATATTTTACAGAAACCTATTGATATTGTATCTTTAGCTTTAAATAATGCTAAAAATAAATTTTATGATATACTATTAGTGGATACAGCTGGGCGTTTACATATTGATAAAATAATGATGAAAGAAATAAAAATTATTCATTCTTTTTTATGTCCAATAGAAACATTATTTGTAATGGATTCTATGTTTGGCCAGAATTCAGCTTATATTATTAAAACTTTTAATGATATTTTATCTATTACTGGTATAATTCTTACTAAAGTAGATAGTGATACAAAAGGTGGGGCTGCATTATCAATTAAATATATTACAGGAAAACCAATAAAATTTATAACAATTGGTGAAAAAAATAATGCATTTGAAAAATTTTATCCTGATCGTATTGCAAATCAAATATTAGGCAGAGGTGATATAAAATCTTTAATTGAAAATATTACAAATAAAGTTGATATTAAATATACTAAAAAAATGTTTAATAAATTTGAAAAAGGTGGAAATTTTAATTTAAACGATTTTTTAGAACAATTAAAACAAATACAAAATATAGGTGGTGTAAATAGTATATTGAAAAAATTACCTAATATTAATTTTTTTTCAAAATATATAAATTCAACAATTGATGATACAAATTTAATTTGTATTAAAAATATTATTAATTCTATGACAAAAAAAGAACGTTTAAATCCTAAAATTATAGAAGAATCAAGGAAGCGTCGTATTGCTTCAGGTTGTGGCATGAAAATATATGATGTTAATTGTTTATTAAAGCAATTTAATTTTATGTATGATATAACAGAAAAAATGAAAAATATGAAAATGCAAAAAATATTTAAAAATATTAAAGATATATTTAAATTTTAATAATAATTAAAATTTTTTAAATATTTCATTATTTAATTAATTGTTAATAAGGAGATAATTTATGGTTATTATTCGTTTAACCCGTTGTGGTAGAAAAAAACTACCTTTTTATCAAATAATTGTAACTGATAAACGTAAAAAAAGAGATGGTGAATTTATTGAACGTATTGGTTTTTATAATCCTGTAATAAAAAATAATATTTTAAATTTAAATATAAATATTAATCGTATTGATTATTGGGTTAAACAAGGCGCTGAAATTTCGAAACGTGTCTCTATGCTTATCAATAAATTTAAACAAAAAAAATAAAATGTTATTTTTAATAAAAAAGCCGTTAATTATAGGTAAAATTTGTTCTCCTCATGGTATATTAGGTTGGCAAAAAGTTATTTCATTTACACAAAAAATTGAAAATTTATTTAAATATCAACCTTGGTATATAAAAAAAAAATTAAAATATAAAATTTTAAAATTAGAAAGATGGAAGTATTTTAATAAAAATTTAATTATTAAATTAAAAAATATAAATAATAGAAATATTGCAAAATTATTTACTAATTGTAAAATAATTATTAATTATTCACAATTACCTAAACTTAATGATGGTAATTATTACTGGAAAGATATTATTGGATGTAAAATAATTAATATTAATAATTATAAAATAGGTAAAATTATTGAAATTATTGAAACAGTTTGTAATAATGTTCTTGTTGTTATTAATTTAAAAAAAAAATATTTTATTCCATTTATTTATAATAAAATTATCAAAAATATAGATTTAATAAATAATATTATTAAAGTTGATTGGAATATTGATTTTTAATTATAAAATTTTAATTTAAACAAGGTTTTAAAATTATGAAAAATATAATAAAAAAATTAGAAGCAAATCAAATAAAAAATAATATAACATATTTTCGCCCAGGAGATTTAATAGAAGTTAAAATATGGATTATAGAAAATAAAAAAAAAAGATTACAAATATTTGATGGTGTGGTTATTGCTATTCGTAACAGAGGTTTGCGATCTTCTTTTACTGTAAGAAAAATTTCTAATAATGAAGGGATTGAGCGTGTTTTTCAAAAACATTCTCCAAATATTTATTCAATATTTGTTAAAAGAAAAGGTATAACACGTCAAGCTAAATTATATTATTTGCGTAAACGTATTGGCAAATCATTTCGTATTAAAGAAAGGTTAAATTAATTAATTTATAAATTTATTATTAATATTATTCCCAATATATTAAACAATAATTTTTTTTACCTTTTTTAATTAAAGTATAACATCCGTATAATTTATCAATATCTTTAAAAAAATAATTTAGTTTTGTGCATTTTTTTTCATTTATTTGAATAGCATTAGCTATAATCATATTAGTTGCTTGTTTTCTTGATTTAGCTAATTTAGCCATAATAAGAATTTGTTGTAAATCAATTATTAGAATTTCTTTATTAATTAAAATTTTGGGTATTCCATTTTTAAATAATTGTTCTAAATCATATTTATTTAAGTTATTAACTTCACCATTAAACAAACTATTAGTAATATTTTTTGCTGAATTTAATTTTTTAATACCATGGACCATAAGTGTTAATTCTTCTGCTAAAATATATTTTGCATATGGTATTTGTTTATTTTTAAAATTATTTTTTTTTAAAATATTAATATATTTTAAATCAAGTAATGTAAAAATTTTTAAAAAATAATAGATATTATTATCTTTAATATTTAACCAAAATTGATAGAATTTATAAGAACTTGTTTTATTAGAATCTAACCATATTGTATTTTTTTCAGTTTTACCAAATTTAATACCATTATCATTAATAATAATAGGTAAAGTTAAACCAAAAACAATATTTTTATTTAATTTTTTTGTTAAATCAACTCCAGATATTATATTACTCCATTGATCACTACCTCCAATTTGGAGTATTACTTTATATATTTTATTAAGTATAACAAAATCATAACTTTGTAATAAAGTATATGTAAATTCAGTAAAAGATATATTATTATTTTTATTTAAACGATTTTTTATAATCTCTTTTTTAATCATTTTATTAACTGAAAAATATTTACCAATATTACGTAGTAAGTAAATTATATTAATTTTATTAAACCATTCGTAGTTATTTACAATAATATTATTATTTGAATTCATAATAAATAAAATTTGTTTTTTAATTTTTTTGATACATATATTAATTTTATTATAATTATTTAATTCTCGCTCTTTTTTTTTAAAACTAGGATCTCCAATTAAACCAGTTGCTCCACCAATCAAAATTAATGGATTATGACCAGCTAATTTAAATCTTTTTAAAAAAATTAATGGAATTAAATGTCCTAAGTGTAAACTTTCTGCTGTAGGATCAAAACCACAATATAAAAAAATATATTTATTTTTTAATTTTTTAATTAATTTTTTTTCATTTGTAATATTTAAAATTAATCCACGATTTTTTAATTCTTTTATTAAATTAATATTTAACATTTTTAAAAAATTCCTATAATATTAAAATTATCATATTTAAAAATATAACATTATATATTATATTATATATAATGATAATAATTATTTATTAGTATTATTAATAAATTTGGAATATTTTATGTGTTTAAATTATAATCAAAAAAAAGCTATTTATTTAATTAATAAACCATGTTTTATATTAGCAGGTGCCGGTTCAGGTAAAACAAAAGTGATTGTTAATAAAATTATTTATTTAATTAAATATTGTAATTATAAAGCTAAAAATATTGCAGCTATAACTTTTACTAATAAAGCTGCTAATGAAATGAAAAATAGAGTATTTCAAATATTAAATTATAAAGAAAATTCAAAAATTATTATAACTACTTTTCATTCTCTTGGTTTAAAAATTATAAAATATAATTATAAAAATTTAAATATAAAAAATAAATTAATTTTATTAAATAGAAAAGATCAAATAATTTTATTAAAAAAATTAATTCCATATTATTTTTTAAATAATAAAAAATTTCTTAAAAAATTTATTTTTTATATTTCTAATTATAAAAATTATTTAACTTTATTTAAAAAAAATAATAAAAATTTTTTTTATAAAGACATAATATTATTTAATTATTTATATAAAATATATGAAAGTCATTTAATAAAATGTAATATATTAGATTTTGACGATTTAATATACAAATCCGTAAAAATATTAAAAAATAATTTTTTAATACGTAAATATTGGCAAAATAAATTAAAATATATTTTAATTGATGAATATCAAGATACTAATTTTATTCAGTATCAGTTAATTAAATTATTAACAGGTTCTTCTAAAAAATTTACGGTAGTTGGTGATGATGATCAATCAATATATTCTTGGCGAGGAGCTCAACCTAAAAATTTATTATTATTAAAAAAAGATTTTCCTAAACTTAAATTGATAAAACTTGAGCAAAATTATCGTTCTACAAAAAGAATTATTAACGCTGCAAATATTATTATTTCTAATAATTTACATTTTTATAAAAAAAAACTTTATTCAAATTTAAATTATGGAAAAAAAATAAAAGTTATTAAAAATAAAAACAAAGAAGAGGAAGCATCTAAAGTAATTATAAATTTATTAAAACATAATATTTTAAATAAAACTCGTTATTCTGATTATGCTATTTTATATCGTGAAAATAATCAATCTAAATTGTTTGAAAAAAATTTATTATATAATTGTATTCCTTATTGCGTTTCAGGCAATGGTTCTTTTTTTTCTAAATTAGAAATTAAAAACATAATTTTTTATTTACGTTTATTTGTTAATTTAAATGACGATAATGCTTTTTTAAATATAATAAATGTACCCAAACGTAAAATTGGTTTAATTACATTAAAAAAATTAATTATTTGGGCGAAAAATAAAAACACAAGTTTATTTAATTCTATTTTAGATAAAGGTTTAGAAGAAATATTTAATAAACATACTTTAAAATTGTTAAGAAATTTTAATTTTTGGTTTAATAAAATTATTTTAAAATATAAAACAAATTTTATTAAAATTATAGACAATATTCTTATAGATATAGATTATAAAAATTGGTTGATCAAAACTTCATCTTGTTTTAAAAAAGCTAAAATAAAAATTAATAATGTTAATAATTTAATTAATTGGATTAATAAAATGATTAATGGATCTAATTTAAATAATTCTATGAAACTAGAAGAAATTATTGATTGTTTTGTATTACATGAAACATTATATGTAAAAAAAAATAAAATAAATCAAGTACAATTAATGACATTACATGCTTCTAAAGGATTAGAATTTTCTTATGTATTTTTAGTAGGTATGGAAGAGGGTAATTTACCTCATAAAAATAGCATAGACATTAATAATATTGAAGAAGAACGTCGTTTAGTTTATGTAGGAATAACAAGAGCTAAAAAAGAATTAACCCTTACTTTGTGTAATAAAAAATATCAATATGGTAAATTAATTAAATTAAAACCAAGTCGATTTTTATTAGAATTACCTCAAAAAGATTTATTATGGAATTAAAATAAATATTTTATTAAATATTTTTGATTATATAAATATTTTAATATTAAAGGAGTTATTTTTTTATTAATAAAAAAATTAAAGTAATAGTTGGTATGTCTGGTGGTATAGATTCTTCTGTTTCTGCTTGGTGTTTAAAAAAACAAGGTTATTATATAGAAGGTTTATTTATGAAAAATTGGGAAGAAAATAATAATGAAAAATATTGTACTTATATTAATGATTTAAATGATGTTAAATCTATATGTAATAAATTAAATATAATTTTACATATTATTAATTTTTCGGATGAATACTGGAATAATGTTTTTAAATTTTTTATTAAAGGATATAAAATAGGATGCACGCCTAATCCAGATATATTATGTAATAAAGAAATAAAATTTAAATTATTTTTAAAATTTGCAATAAAAGAATTGAATGCAGATTATATTGCCACTGGTCATTATATTCGTTTAGGCAATTATAATAACAAATTTTTTTTATTACGTGGTTTAGATAAAAATAAAGATCAAAGTTATTTTCTTTATATTTTAAATTATAAAAAATTATTAAGATGTTTGTTTCCAATAGGGAATTTAACTAAATCAGAAGTAAGATATATAGCTATGAAACTTAATTTATTTAATTTTAATAAAAAAGATTCAATAGGTATATGTTTTATTGGTAAAAGAAAATTTATAAAATTTATTACTTCTTATTTATATCAAAAACCAGGAATAATAATTACAATTAAAGGGAAAAAAATAGGTAAACATAAAGGCGTTGCGTATTATACAATCGGTCAACGTAAAGGTTTAAATATAGGTGGTATAAGTAATACTTATGCGAGTCCTTGGTATATAATAAATAAAAATATTACAAAAAACCAATTAATTGTATCTCAAAATAAGAAATTAATTTTTAAAAAATTTATTGTTTCTGATATTAATTGGATCGAACCAAATTTGATAAAAAAAAATTTAAATTGCACAGTTAAAACTAAATATCGTCAATTAGATATCAATTGTAATTTAAAATTAACATTTAATAATCAATTAATAGTTAAATTAACTAAACCTATATTTGCTATAGCGCCAGGACAATCTGCGGTTTTTTATATATTAGAACGTTGTATTGGTGGGGGTATTATAAAAAAAATATTTTTAAATAATTTTTTTTAATTTAAATTATATAATTTTTTTAAAATTATATTAATAAATATTAAATTTAATGTTATAATATAATTTATTAAAGGTATTTAATTATGAATAAAATTCCAATGACTGTTTACGGTTATAAACAATTATCAAAAGAACTTAAATATTTAAAAAAAATACGTCGTTCAGAAATTATAAAAGATATAAAAAATGCTCGTAAACACGGTGATTTAAAAGAAAATGCAGAATATAGAGCTTCAAAAGAACAACAAAAATTTTGTGAACATCGAATTAATGAAATTGAAATAAAATTATTAAATTCTCAAATAATAGATGTAACAAAATTTAAATTTAACAATCGTATTATATTTGGTTCAACAATTAGTATTAAAAATTGTAATAATAAAAAAATTAAAACTTATCGTATTGTTGGTGATGATGAATCTGATATAAAAAAAAATCTAATATCTGTAAATTCACCTATTTCTAGAGGTTTAATAGGAAAAAATCTTGGTGATTATGTTATTATTAAAACACCAAGTGGGGAAAAAAAATATAAAATTATTAATATATTATATATTTAATATATGAATCAATTAGGAATTATATGTTTTTTAAAAAAACCTATTTAAATTCAAATAAATGGATGAAAAATCATTTTAAAGATAAATATGTAAAAAAAGCAAAAAAAAACAAATTATATTCCAGAGCTTGGTTTAAACTTTCAGAAATACAAAAACGTGATAAAATATTAAATTTAGGTATGTCTATAATAGATTTAGGATCATCTCCTGGAGGTTGGTTGCAATATATAAAAAAAACAATAGGTGAAAATGGATTAATTATAGCTTGTGATATTTTACCCATTAATTCAATTAAAAATGTTTTTTTTATTAAGGAAGATGTTTGCAATAATATAATTTTAAAAAAAATATTAAAATATGTTGAAAAAAATAAAGTTGATGTAGTTTTATCTGATATATCACCTAATATCAGTGGTATATCTGAAATTGATATACCTAAATTTATATATATTATTAAAAATATTTTAAATATTTGTAAGATTTTTTTAAAAAAAAACGGTAATTTTGTAATAAAAATTTTTCAAGGAGAAGGTTTAAATTTTTATATTAAAAAAATTAAATTTATGTTTAAAAAAATAAAAATACGAAAACCAAAAGCATCAAGAGTAAATTCTAAAGAATTTTACATTATTGCAAAAGGATATAAAAAATAAATTTTTAATTTTATAATAATTATAAATAAAATTAATATGAGGTTAATTTCTTGAATAATATAATTAAAAATTTAATGCTTTGGATAATAATTGTAATTATGTTAATTTCATTTTTTCAAAATTATGTCATAAATGAAAATGATTATAATAAAGTAGATTACTCTACATTTATGTCTAAATTAAATAAAAATCAAATAAAAGAAATACATATTAATGGTCGTGAAATTATTATTACAAATAAAAACAACAAACATAATATTACATATATGCCAATTAATGATAATAAATTACTTGATATTGTTTTAGATAAAAATATTAAAATATTAGGAAGCCCTTCCGATGAACCTAGTTTATTAACTTCTGTATTTATTTCTTGGTTTCCGATGTTGTTATTAGTAGGTGTTTGGTTTTTTTTTATATATCAAGTTCATGGTGTTGGTAAAGGTGCTATAAATTTTGGTAAAAATAAAGCACGTATTTTAAAAAAAAATCAAATAAAAACTAAATTTATTGATATAGCTGGTTGTGATGAAGCAAAAGAAGAAGTTAGTGAAATAGTAAATTTTTTACAAGAACCTAAACGTTTTCAAAAATTAGGTGGTAAAATTCCTACAGGAATTTTAATGATTGGACCTCCTGGTACCGGTAAAACTATGTTGGCTAAAGCTATTGCAGGTGAGGCTAAGGTTCCATTTTTTACTATTTCAGGTTCTGATTTTGTTGAAATGTTTGTAGGAGTTGGCGCGTCGCGTGTTCGTAATATGTTTGAAAAAGCAAAAAAATCATCACCATGTATAATTTTTATTGATGAAATCGATGCTGTTGGTAGGCATCGTGGCTTAGGTTTTGGTGGGGGGAACGACGAAAGGGAACAAACATTAAATCAAATGTTAGTAGAAATGGATGGCTTTGAAGGTAAGGAAGGTATAATAATTATTGCGGCAACAAATAGGCCTGATGTACTTGATCCTGCTTTATTAAGACCTGGACGCTTTGATAGAAAAGTATTAGTTGATTTACCTGATATAAAAGGTAGAGAACAAATATTGAAAATACATATGAAAAAAACAATAATAGATAAAAACGTAAATGCTTTAATAATAGCTAGAAGTACTCCAGGATTTTCAGGAGCAGATTTAGCAAATTTAGTAAATGAAGCTGCATTATTCGCAGCGAGAATTAATAAAACATCTATATCTATGATTGAATTTGAAAAAGCAAAAGATAAAATTATAATGGGTTCTGAACGTAGATCTATATTAATAAGTGAAGAACAAAAAGAATGTACTGCATATCATGAAGCTGGTCATGCAATTGTAGGTTTATTGGTACCAGAGCATGATCCTATACATAAAATAACTATCATACCTCGTGGACACACTCTTGGAGCAACATTTTTCTTACCGGAAATAGATATATTAAATATTAGTAAACAAAAATTAGAAAGTCAAATTTCGACTTTATATGGGGGTCGTTTGGCTGAAGAAATTATTTATGGAAAAAATAAAATATCCACTGGATCATATAATGATATTAAAATAGCCACATCAATCGCTAGAAATATGGTCACAAAATGGGGTTTTTCAACAAAATTAGGACCATTATTATATCATAATAATAACGAAGAATTATTTTTAAATCGTCCTATAAATACAGATAAAAATATATCTGATAAAACTATATATTTTATTGATTTAGAAATCAAATCAATAATTGAACGTAATTACAAAAGGAGTTTTGATTTATTAACAAATAATATTGATATATTACATAGTATGAAAGAAGCACTTATAAAATATGAAACTATTAATATTGTACAAATAAATAATTTAATTAATCGTAATTTATTTTAACATAAAGGTTTTTTTTAAAAATGTATAATTTAATATTAAGTGTATTTATAATAGTTTCATTAATGTTAATATTATTAATTTTATTATATAGAGGAATAAATAACAATATTATAAATACAATTTATAAAAAAAATTCTAATAATTTGTTGAGTTGTAATGATTTAAATCATATTCATAATAAAATTATATATATATTAGCGATAATTTTTTTTATATTTAATATTTTATTAAATAATTTTCGTAAATAAAATTTATTAAAATTACTTTTATAAATATATATAGAAATTTAAATATAAATATACCGAGATGGTGAAATTGGTATACACGCTACCTTGAGGTGGTAGTACCTAATAGGTTTACGGGTTCAATTCCCGTTCTCGGTATTTAATTTATATTTAAATATATAAATATAAATTTTAAAATAAAATATTAAAAATATTAAAAATATAATTTTTGTTAATATTTAATTAATTTTATTTTTTTTTTATTAAAGGTGAGATGGTCGAGTGGTTTAAGGCTCTCCTCTGCTAAGGGAGTATATAGTTATACTATATCGAGGGTTCGAATCCCTCTCTCACCTTTATTTTAATAATGCATCTGTAGCTTAGTTTGGATAGAGCATTCGGCTACGAACCGAAAGGTCGGAGGTTCAAATCCTCTCAGATGCATATATTTAAATAAATTTTTAATTATTAAATTTTATTCATTTTTTTTTAAAAAAAAGTTGATAAATTTATAATACAATTTTTACGATTAATACTAGTAAATTTAGATTTTATAATATCACCTATTTTAAAAATTAAAATTAATTTTTTACATTTAATATTATATATTTCAGAAATATGAATAAAACCTTTTACATGATTTTTTAATTTTACAGTAAGACCTTTTGCATTAATTTCAATAATTTCACCAAAAATAATTTTTCCTCTTTTATTTAACGAAATAAAATTATTAAATGGATCTTCATATAATTTTTTTATACCAAGAGATATTCTTTCACGATTAGAGTCTATTTGTAAAATTGATACCGTAATTTTATTACCTTTCTTATATTTATTATTAAATTTATTTAAATTAATATTCCATGACATATCTGATTGATGTATTAAACCATCAATACCATTTTTTAAACTTACAAAAATACCTAAATCAGTAATTGATTTTATTTTACCTTCTATATAATTACCCTTTTTATAAATTTTGTAAAAATATTTCCATGGATTAGGTTTACATTGTTTAATACCTAAAGAAATACGATGTTTATCTTTATCAACATTCAATATTATAACTTTAACTATATCACCAACTTTTACTAATTTATTAGGATTTATGTTTTTATTTATCCAATCCATTTCAGAAGTATGAACCAAACCTTCAATTCCATTTTCAATTTCTACAAAACATCCATAATCAGTAATATTTGTTACTTTACCATTTAAACGAAAACCTTCAGGATAACGTTTTATAATATCAATCCATGGATCTTCAATGAGTTGTTTAAGACCTAATGACACTCTAATTCGCTCGTAATCAAATCTTAAAACTTTAACTTTAATTTCATCGCCTATATTAACTATTTCATTAGGATGTTTAATTCTTCTCCATGACATATCAGTAATATGTAATAAACCATCAATTCCACCTAAATCTATAAAAGCACCATAATCAGTTAAATTTTTAACAATACCAAATATTTCACTATTTTCTTTTAAATAACTTAATAATTGATTTCGTTCATTATTATTTTCTATTTCAATTATAGCTCTTCTAGAAACAACAATATTATTAGATTTTTTATCTAATTTAATTATTTTAAATTCAAGATTTTTATTTTCTAAAGAAGATGTGTCACATATTGGTTTTGTATCTATTAAAGATCCAGGTAAAAAAGCACGTATACCATTTAATTCTACTGTAAAACCTCCCTTTACTTTATTTGTAATCATACCTATAACAATATTATTTTTTTGATATGCTTTATCTAAAAGTAACCATGATTTATAACGTTTAGCTTTATCACGTGATAATAATGTTTCACCAAAACCATTTTCAATAGTATCTAATACGACTTCAACTTTATCTCCTATTTTAATTTCTAATTCACCATTAATATCATAAAACTGATTAACAGGAATCAAAGATTCAGATTTTAAATCAGCATCTACTAAAACCATATCTTTATTTATAGATATAACAGTTCCATAAATTATAGAACCTATTTTAATTTTTATTGTTTTTAATGATTTCTCAAAAATTTTTGCAAAAGATTCTTTCATATTATATAATCTTAAATTATTAATTAGTAATTAGTTATTATTTAAATTTTTTTTATTTAAATAATTTAAACAAATATTAATAATATTTGTTTATCAATTAGAATTTAAATATATTTTATAAGTATTTAATAATGATATTTAAATTATAAAAAAAATATTTTTATTTATAATAGATATTATCAATTATAACAATATTAACTAATTAATACAATTAAAATTTAATAAATTTAAAATTTAAATAAAAATATTTTATAAATAAATAATTAATACTTTATGAGATAATACATGGAAGATATTTTTAATAAAATATATAAATTTTATTTATGTAAAAAAATTGATATAATAATGGCACGTATGTTAATTTCACCAAATCAACCTATGTTAATGATTATTATAGTTTTTTTAAATATAAATATTAGGAGAGGAAGTACTTGTTTACCTTTAAAATCATTAACATATATAAATATTTTTAATGGTTATTTATATTTATTTGCTAAAAAAATTTGGAAACGTTTAGGTAATCCTAATATTAAAGATTGGATAAATTTGTTAATTAATTCTTCAATAGTTAGTAATGGTAAAAAAAAAACACCATTAATATTAGAATATAATAATTTATATTTACAAAAAATTTGGAAATATGAATGTATAGTTGCGAACTATATTTTATATTTTTCAAAATATAAAAATATTTTAAATAAAAATTATATAAAAAAAATAAAAAAATTAGTAAATTATTATTTTCCTATAGAAAAATATAAAAATATAAATTGGCAGAAATGTGCTATTATAATTGCTATATTAAATCCCATAACATTTATATCTGGTGAACCGGGAACAGGTAAAACTTTTATAATAACAAAATTATTAATAATACTTATAAAATTAAATAATAATAGATTAAAAATTAAAATGGTAGCACTTACAGGAAAAGCTGCTGTAAAATTAATTGAATCTTTATGGTTGGGTGTAAAAAAATTAAAATTAAATAAAAAACAACAAAATTGCTTACCAACTAAAGCTGTAACATTACATAGTTTATTAAAAATAAATTATAATGAAAATATGTATAATAATAGAATTAATTTATTAAAATTTGATATATTAATTATTGATGAATCTTCTATGATAAATTTAAAAATAATGGTTGATTTAATAAAAATATTACCAAAAAAAATTAAAATTATATTTTTAGGTGATTTTTATCAATTACCACCTATAGGTCCTGGATTAATTATAAAAGATATTTATAAATTTTACAAATTTAATTATAGTAATAAACAAAAAAAATTATTAAAAACAATAAGTGGATATAAACATTTAAATAAAATTAAAAAAAAAGAAATAAAAAATAATATATATATTAAAAATAATATATTTAATATTATGGATAATTTATGTATTTTAAATAAAAATTATCGTTTTAATTTAAAATCTAAAATTAGTTATTTATCTAAAATAATAAATATTGGTTGTGCCAATAATATAATTAAATTTTTAAAAAAAAATAAAAAATCAGAAATAAATTATATTTCATTTAAAAGTGAATTAGATTATAATAAATTTATTAATATATGTATACATGAATATAAAAAATATATTAAATTAATAATTAATAAATCCAAACCATTTATGATATTAAAAATGTTTAAAAAATTTCAATTATTATGTGCGTTACGTAAGGGTCCTTTCGGTGTAATTGGTTTAAATCAATATATAGAAAATATTCTTAAAAATAAAGGTTTAATTAAAATAATTGAAAATAAAAACAATTATATTGGTCGTCCTATTATGATAATTCGTAATTCACCTCATTTAAATTTATACAACGGAGATATTGGAATTTTATTAAAAAACAACAAAAACGAATTATTTGCATATTTTAATTCTTTTAATAATAATATTATTTCAATTCCATATAGTAAACTACCAAAACATGAAACATCATTTGCAATAACCATACATAAATCACAAGGTTCAGAATTTAATCATATAGCACTAATTTTACCAAATAAAATTTTACCAATATTAAATAAAGAACTTTTATATACTGCTGTAACAAGAAGTAAAACACTATTATCTATATGTGCAAATGAAAAAATTATAAAATATTTAATTAATAACAATATTGAAAAATATAGTGGTCTTATTAAACGCATTGAAATGTTATCTATTTAAATATTATATGGAAAAAAATAATATGCGTACTAGTTATTATTTACTTTCAACTATTAAAGAAAATCCTAAAGATACTGAGATTATTAGTCATAAATTAATGTTAAGAGCTGGTATAATTCGTCAAGTTTCTGTAGGATTATATGTATTATTGCCAACAGGATTACGTATATTACAAAAAATGAAAAATATTATACGTGAAGAAATGAATAAAATTAATTCAATAGAAATATTAATGCCAGTTATACAACCTATATCTTTATGGAAAAATAGCGGAAGATTATTTAAATATGGTTCTGAATTAATAAAATTTAAAGATCGTAAATCTAGATCTTATATAATTAGTCCAACAAATGAAGAAATGATAACTGATTTAATTAAAAATGAACTTAATTCTTATAAACAATTGCCTTTAATTTTATATCAAATACAAACTAAATTTCGTGATGAAATAAGGCCACGTTTTGGTGTAATACGTTCTCGTGAATTTATAATGAAAGATGCTTACTCTTTTCATAGTGATAAAATTTCATTACAAAAAACATATATTATAATTCAAAAAATTTATAAAAATATATTTAAACGTATAGATTTAAAATATTATATGGTAGAAGCAAATACTGGTTCCATAGGTGGTGTAAAATCTCATGAATTTCATGTATTATCAAATAATGGTGAATCAAGCCTTGTTTTTTCTACAAAATCAAAATATATTTCTAATATTGAATTAGCAAAAACATCAATACCAAAATTTTCTAATCCTATGTCATATAAAAAATTAAAATTAATAAATATTAAAAATATTGAAAAATTTAAAGATGTAATTTTAAAATACTCAATACCAATAAAACAAACATTAAAAATATATATAGTATATGTTAATCCTAATATTAAATATAAATTTATAGCATTAATAATAAGAGGTGATCATAAATTAAATAAATCAAAAGTAGAAAAATTACTAAAATTATCTTCACCGCTTTTATTTGTTAATGAAAAAAACATTAATTTATACTTAGGTGTTAAATCTTTTTTTTTAGGACCTATACATTTAACTATTCCCATGATAATTGATTATAATGTTTTTAATATGAGTAATTTTATATCAGGAGCTAATATAAATGGTAAGTTTTTTTTAAATATAAATTGGTTAAGAGATATTCCAATGCCTAAATTAGCTGATTTAAGAAAAATAGTAAAAGGTGATATTAGCCCAGATAATCAAGGTTATTTAAAAATAAAAAAAAGTATAGAAATTGCACATATTTTTCAACTTGGTAAAAAATATTCAAGAATATTTAAAACTTCTTTTAAAAATAAAAACAGTAAAAATATAACATTAACAATGGGTTGTTATGGAATAGGTTTGCTAAGAACAATAGCTTCTGTTATAGAACAGAATAATGATAAAAATGGAATTATTTGGCCAGAAGCATTAGCTCCATTTAATATTGCGATTTTGCCTATAAATATGTATAAATCTAATAAAATATACGAAACATCTAATGATATTTATAATAAATTAAAAGAAAAAAAATTAGATGTGTTATTTGATGATAGAAAAGAACAATTTGGACTTATGTTATCTGATATTGAACTGATTGGTATCCCAAACATTATAATAATAAGTAAACGTAGTTTAAATCAAAAATCAGTAGAATATAAAAATAGAAAAAATGGTAAAAAAATTTTGATTTCATTAAATGAAATAATTAATTTTATAATAAAAAAAATCAATTAAATTTAATTAAATCTATTTTTTTAATAAAATTTAACTAAATAATTATAATTTAAAATAAAATATGATAAAATATCCAAATAATATTATAAAAATAGATAAAAAATATTCAGGAAAACGTTTAGATTTAACTTTATGTAAATTATTTCCTAATTATTCACGTTCATTTTTTAAAAAAAAAATTATTAATAAATTTATTAAAATAAATAATAAAATAAAAACATTACCAAAACAAAAATTATTAGGTAATGAAAAAATTGAAATAAATATATTAAAAAAAAAAAAAAAATCAATAAAAAAACCTATAAATTTAAATATTATATATGAAGATAGTTATATTTTGGTTATAGATAAACCTAAAAACTTAGTGGTACATCCTGGTATAGGAAATTTAGATGGTACTTTGTTGGATTTATTAATATCTTATTATCCACCAATTATTAACATACCAAGAGCGGGAATAATACATCGTTTAGATAAAGATACTACTGGTTTAATAATGATAGCAAAAACGTTACAAATGCAATATTATTTAAAAAAATTATTAAAAATACGTAAAATTATTCGTGAATATAAAGCTATTGTAAATGGTTTAATTACTAACTGGGGCATTATAAATAAACCAATAAGTAAAAATAAAAAAAAAAAAACATGCATGCAAATAAATTCAAAAGGTAAATCAGCAATAACTTATTATAGAAGTATAGCATATTTTCGCGCTCATACTTTATTAAAATTACGTTTAAAAACTGGTAGGACTCATCAAATTCGTGTACATATGGAATCTATTAATCACCCATTAGTAGGAGATAAAAAATATAATAATAAATTTAAAAATAAAAATATATTATTAAAAAATTTTAAACGCCAAGCTTTACACGCTACGTTAATTAAATTTAAACATCCTATTAATGGAATTAATTTAAACTTATATACTGAATTACCAAATGATATGAAAATATTATTAAATAATTTAAAATTAAATAATGAAAATTAAAAACAAATTAAATATTATTAACTATTTCTTTTATCAAAGATGGACCTTTAAAAATTAAACCTGTATAAATTTGTATTAATTTAGCACCAGCAAATAGTTTATTTTTAGCTTCAGTAATTGAATTAATACCTCCAACACCAATAATAGGTATTTTATTTTTTAATTCTGAAGATAATATTTTAATAACTCTATTACTATGGTGTTGTAAAGGACAACCACTTAAACCACCAATTTTTATATTTTTATTTATATTTTTTATTAATTTATAATTTGTTGTTGTGTTAGTCGCAATAATACCATCAATATTATATCTTAATAAACTATCAGCAATTTTTATTAATTCAAAAAATGTTAAATCTGGAGATATTTTTAAAACTATAGGTACATATTTATTATTATATATTTTTTTTAAGATTAATTGATTATATTTTATTTCTTTTAATAAATTATCAAAAATTATACCAAATTGAAGACTACGTAGATTCGGAGTATTAGGTGAAGAAATATTTATTACAATATAACTTGCATAGTTATAAATTTTTTTAATACATACTAAATAATCTTCTATTGCATTTTCTATAGAAGTATTAAAATTTTTACCTATATTTACTCCTAAAACACCATTAAATTTAGATTGTTTTATATTATTAATTAAATTATCTATTCCTAAATTAGGGAATCCCATATGATTTAAAAAAGCACCTTTATTTACTAATCTAAATAATCTTGGTTTATTATTACCTTGTTGAGCTTTTGGAGTTACAGTACCTACTTCAATAAAACCAAATCCCATAGAATTAATAATATCAATGCAATCTCCATTTTTATCAAATCCCGCCGCTAAACCAAGTAAATTTTTAAAATTAATATTCATACATTTGATTGGTTTATCAGGTATTGATTGACATATTAAATATTTAAGTGGAGTTTTATAAATAACTTTAAGTGTTTTAATTAAAAAATCATGTGATTTTTCAGGATCAAATTTAAATAAAATATATTTAATTAATGAATATATCATATAAAATCCTATTTAATATTTTTAAAATTAAAATAATAAATTATTTATCATTAATATAACTTAAGAATAAATTTTTATAAATTTATAATATATAAAAAATATTTTATATTAATTTTTGTATTTAAATAAAATTATATTTTAATTAAATTAATAAAATTAGTATATTGATTATATTTTTTCATAAAAACAAATATCATATTTATTATTATAATGTAAAAACAATTAAATGTATATTTATAAATAAAGATTTAAAAAAAATAATAATTTAATTATTACATTAAATATTAATAAAATCTTAAAATATTTTATAAAATTTAAATGAAAAATAAAAAATATTATTATTTATTAATAAAAAATATATTAAATAAAATATTTTATAAACATAATATTTAAAAATAAATATATATAAATAAAAAAAAAAATAAATATATAAAAAAATAAAAAATATTTATTATAAATTTAATACAAAATATTATTATAAAAAAAATTATAATATATAATTTTTTTTTAAATAATTTAAGCATTTATCTAAAAAAATATCTAATGGTGCTCTAATATTTATATATTTATTATAATAAGGGTGTTTAAAACATATTATTTTCGCATGTAAAAATAATCTTTTTATACCTAATTTCTCAAATTTAAAATTAAATTTATAATCACCGTATTTATTATCTAGTACAATTGGATGACCCATATATTTAGCATGTATTCTAATTTGATGAGTTCTACCAGTTATTGGTTTAACATAAACTAATGTTGCTAATGAAAAACATTTTTTTATCATAAAATGGGTTTCAGATAATTTACCATTTGCATCTATTTTAACTATACGTGTGTTATTAATTAATTTACTTTTTCCTATGGGAGCAATAATTACTTTTTTTTTAAATAAAAATTTACCTTTGATTAAAGCTAAATAAATTTTTTTTATTTTATTTAAACGAAATTGATTATGTAAAAAACATAAAGTAAAATGATTTTTTGCTATTAAAAGAACACCGGAAGTGTCTTTATCCAATCTATGAATTAATTCTAAAAATTTAGAATTTGGTCGTGTTGTCCTTAATAGTTCAATTATACCATAATTTAAATTACTTCCACCATGTACAGCTATACCTGCAGGTTTATTTAATACTAATAAATATTTATCTTCATATAATATTGAAATATTTGATAATAATTTTTTATTTAATTTAATTAATTTAGGTATTAATAAATATTTATTAATATTTATAAAATTAATGCTAATTTTATCTAAATATTTTAATTTATATTTAGGTTTTATTTTTTTTTTATTAATAAGTATAACACCTTTTCTGATAAAAGAATAAATCATATTTTTAGACATTTTTTTATATTTATTAAATAAAAAATTATCAATACGTTGATCGTTTTTTTTATCATACAATATAATTGTATTTTGTTTTTTATTTTTTTTTAACATAAATTTTATTACTTTAAGTTTTTTTAAAAAAATTATTATTTTAATGAGTTAAATAAATGATTAAAAAAATAAAAATATTAAAAATTCGTAGACCTGATGATTGGCATGTTCATTTAAGGGATAATAATATATTAAATACAGTACTACCTTATACTAGTAAATACTTTGGAAGAGCTATAATCATGCCTAATTTAGAGATTCCTATTACAACAATAAAACAAGCAATAAAGTATCGTAAAAAAATATTAAGTATTATACCATCCAACCATAATTTTAAACCATTAATGACTTGTTATTTAACAAATAATACAAAAAAAGAAACAATAATAAATGGATATAATTCAGGTGTTTTTACTGCAGCTAAACTTTATCCATATAATTCTACTACAAATTCAAAATATGGAATTAATAATATTAATAATATTTATCCTATTTTAGAGATAATGCAAAATATTAAAATGCCATTATTAATTCATGCTGAAATCAATAATAATAAAATTGATATATTTGATCGTGAAGCAGTTTTTATAAAAAAAATAATGAAATTAATTCGTAATAATTTTCCTTTTTTAAAAATTATAATTGAACATATTACAACTAAAGAAGCTGTAAATTATATAATTAATGGTGATAAATATTTAGCAGCTACAATTACACCTCAACATTTAATTTTTAATCGTAATGATATATTTATAAATAGTTTAAAATCACATTTATATTGTTTACCAATTTATAAAAGTATTAAACATCAAAATGCTTTACGAAAAGCTATATGTAGTAATTGTAATAGATTTTTTTTAGGTACTGATACAGCACCGCATATTAGATCAAATAAAGAATCAAGTTCAGTGAAGGCTGGAGTATTTAGTGCTCCTACAGCATTATCAATTTATGCTTCAGTATTTGAAGAAATGAATGCATTAAAAAATTTTGAATCTTTTTGTTCGTTAAATGGACCAGCATTCTATAATTTACCAATAAATAAAGATTATATAGAATTACATAAAATAAGTTATTTACAAAAAGATAAAATTAAAGTAATTAATGAAAATAATGAAATAATACCATTACTTTATAAAAAAAAAATTAAATGGACCGTTATACCTAATAATTTAAAATCTAATTAAAGGATTATTTATGAAAAAAAATTCAAATCGTTTTTTGCGTATTACTAAAAAAATACATCAAGAAATTTCTATAATAATGCATTATAAAATAAATGATTTACGTATTAAATATACTAACATTTCTAATGTAGAAATATCACGTGATTTAATTTATGCAAAAATTTTCGTAACTTTTTTGAATAATAAAAAAAAAAATTTAACTATTTTACAAAATGCATCAGGATTTATACGCAATTTACTTAGTAAAAAAATATATTTATTTAATATACCTAAATTATTATTTATTTATAATAAATCATTTAATAATTGTATTAAAATAGCAAATTTAATTAAAAAATGTAATTAAATAAATTTTTAATAATTTATTTAATTATTATATCTTATATATATTAAATTAAAATATTTTATTTAATAAAATTAATTTTTTTAATGATTATTTATTTTAAATAAAATAATATAAATAATAAAAATTTTTTTTAAAAAAGAAAAAATGCATATATATTAAACTCTTAATATTCATATTATTATTTATTAAAAAATTAAAAAATAATTTTATTAATATATATTTAAAAAATTATAAAATTTATTTTTAAATAAAATTATTATTTTCATCATTTTTATAAAAAAACAATGGTTTAGTACCATTGTTAACAACATTTTTATCAATAATTATTTTAAACACATTATTATTAATAGATGGTAAATCAAACATAGTATCTAAAAGAAATTTTTCTATAATAGATCGTAAACCTCTAGCTCCAGTTTTTCTTTTTATTGCTTTTTTTGCTATAGCAATTAATGCGTTATTTTTAAATTCTAAAATAACGCCTTCAATAGCAAATAATGCTTGATATTGTTTTATAATAGCATTTTTAGGTTCTTTTAAAATTTTTAATAACATTTTTTCTGTTAATTCATTAAGTGTTGATATAATTGGCAAACGTCCAATTAATTCAGGAATTAAACCAAATTTTATTAAATCCTCTGATTCAACTTTTGTTAATAATTCACTTTCAGTAAGTTTTTGTTGTTTTGTTTTAATATTAGCGTTAAAACCAATACCAGAATTAACAGTTCTTTTTTCAATAATTTTATTTAAACCAGTAAAAGCACCAGCACATATAAATAAAATTTTAGAAGTATCTATTTGTATAAATTCTTGATGAGGATGTTTACGACCACCTTGAGGAGGAATTGAAGCCAATGTACCTTCTATTAATTTTAACAAAGCTTGTTGAACACCTTCACCAGAAACATCTCTAGTAATAGAAGGATTGTCAGATTTGCGTGATATTTTATCTATTTCATCAATATAAACAATACCACATTGTGCTCGTTCTATATCATAATTACAATTTTGTAATAATTTATGAATAATACTTTCAACATCTTCACCTACATAACCAGCTTCAGTTAAAGTAGTTGCATCAGACATAGCAAAAGGAACATCTAAAAATTTAGCAAGAGTTTCGGCTAATAAAGTTTTACCACTACCGGTAGTACCTATTAATAATATATTACTTTTATTTAGTTCTATACCATTATAAATAGTATCATTACATAAACGTTTATAATGATTATATACTGCAACTGATAATACTTTTTTTGCTTTTTTTTGACCAATAACATAAGTATTTAAATATCTTAAAATTTTGTGAGGCGTTGGTAACTTATCATGATTAAAATTAGGTGAAATAACATTTTCAAATTCATATTGAATTATTTCTGTACATAATTCAATACATTCATTACATATATATACATTTGGCCCAGCTATCAATCTTAATATTTCATATTGATTTTTATTACAAAAAGAACAATAAATATTTTTATTGAAATATTTCTTTAATTTATTTGACATTTATAAATACCTCTTAATTTAAATAAAGTTTAATATAAATTTTATTTATTATATATAACTAATAATTTTAATAATATTAAAATAATTTTTAAAAAACTTATTTACGTTTATGTAAAATTGAATCTATTAAACCATAATTTAATGCTTCAGTTGCTGATAAAAAACAATCACGTTCTGTATCTTTTTGTATTATTTCAATAGGTTGACCAGTGTGTTTAGACATCAATTTATTCATACAAGATTTAACTTTAATTATTTCTTTTGCATGAATTTCTATATCTGTAGCTTGACCCCTAAAACTTCCTAATGGTTGATGAATCATCATACGAGAATTAGGTAAACAAAAACGTTTACCTTTAGCGCCTGCTGATAAAATAAAAGCACCCATAGACGAAGCTTGTCCTATACAAAATGTACCAACATTTGGTTTAATAAATTGCATTGTATCATATATAGACATACCCGCAGTAATAATACCCCCAGGAGAATTTATATAAAGATATATATCCTTATCAGGATCTTCTGCCTCTAAAAACATCATTTGAGCAACGATAATATTTGCCATATAATCTTCTATTTCACCAATCAAAAAAATTAATCTCTCTTTTAAGAGACGTGAAAAAATATCATATGAACGCTCACCTCTAGATGTTTGCTCTACTACCATAGGAATTAAAGACATATAATTAATATTATCTCTTTTAATTTTATTAAACATTATTTATCTCTTAGGTTAAAAAAAATTATTTTTAAAATAATAAAATTATTAATAAATTTAAAAAAAAATTAATAATATATTTTTAATATTTCATTAAATTTTGATTAAGATGAATCATAATCCATATAGTACCATTAACTAAAATTAATATTATTAATGTTGAAAATATTAAAGATATTAAATTCCATCTCTGTTCTGATGAATTATTAATATGCAAAAAACAAATTAAATGTGTAAATATTTGTATTATAGCGCATAATAATAATATAGCAATTATCAACCAAGGTTTAAAAAAATTTTTTTGAAAAATAAAATAAAAAGGTATAATTGTTAAAAAAAATGAAAAAATAAAACCAATTAAATATTTTTTTTTAATATTATTTAATATAAAAAATTTTTTTTTAATAATATTAAACATCAAACTACCCCCATTAAATAAACTATAGTAAATAAACAAATCCATATTATATCTAAAAAATGCCAAAATAAACCTAAACATTTTAAACTAATTTTATTAATTTTATTTATTCCATAAAATTTAATATGCATTATCATCACTAAGATCCAAATAAGACCAAAAATAACATGTAAACCATGTGTTCCTAATAAAGCAAAAAAACTTGATAAAAAACCACTACGATTAGGACCATAGCCATCATTAATTAAATGTATAAATTCATATATTTCCATAAATAAAAATAATAAACCAAATAAAAAAGTTAAAATTAACCAAATATTAACTAATTTTTTATTATTATTATATAAATATAAAATTACTAATGTATATGTAATACTACTAAAAAATAACAATAAAGTTTCAATTAATACATATGATAAATTAAAAATATCTTTAATATTTGGTCCATATGCTACTCCATCTTTTAAAACAACATATACAGAAAATAATGTAGCAAATAAAATACAGTCACTCATTAAATAAATCCAAAAACCAAATAAAGTATTATTTTTTGTATTATAATCTTTAAATTTAAAAAAATTAATAAAATTATTTGTTAAGTTGTTAATTAACATTTTTCACCTATTTTTTATTAATTTATTATTTTATTTTCAATATATTTAATTTTTTCTAATAAAATATTATAACTTCTATGTTTATTAAAACTATGGAATATACAAGTTATTATTATACCAATAAATCCTATAATAGATAACCACCAAATATACCATATCATAGAAAACCCAAATAATAAACTAAAAAATCCTATAATAATACCTGAACTTGTATTTCTAGGCATATGAATAGATTTATAAATATCTGATTCATTATAAATAATACCTGTTTTTTTTATTTGCCAAAATATATCATGTTTATTATTTATTTTTGGAATAATAGCAAAGTTATAAAAAGGAGGAGGGGAAGTGGTTGACCATTCTAAAGTTCTACCATTCCATGGATCACCTGTAATATCAATATTTAAATTATAATTACGTATACTAATTATTATTTGAATAATTTGACATAAAATACCAATAGTTATTATAAATACACCAAAAGCAGCCACTGTTAATAATGAATGAAACATAGGATCTATATTTTGACTTAATCGTCTAGTCATACCCATAAAACCAAGAATATATAAAGGCATAAAAGCAACATAAAAACCAACAATCCAAAAATAAAACGCACGTTTACCCCAAGTTTCATTTAATATAATACCAAATGCTTTAGGAAACCAATAAGTTATACCAGCAAAACAACCAAACACAACACCACCAATAATAACATTATGAAAATGAGCAATTAAAAATAAACTATTATGTAATACAAAATCTGCACCAGGAACAGCAAGTAAAACACCAGCCATCCCACCAATAGAAAAAGTTATAATAAAACCTATTGTCCATAACATAGACGAATTTAAGGTTAAACGACCTTGGTAAATAGTAAATAACCAATTAAAAATTTTAACTCCAGTAGGAACAGCTATAATCATTGTCATAATTCCAAAAAATGAATTAACATTAGCACCTGACCCCATAGTAAAAAAATGATGAAGCCATACACAAAATGATAAAATAGTAATAGCAATAGTTGCCCAAACTAAAGATGTATAACCAAATAATTTTTTTTTAGAAAAAGTTGCAACAATTTCAGAAAATATACCAAAAACAGGTAAAATTAAAATATATACTTCTGGATGCCCCCAAGCCCAAAATAAATTTACATACATCATCATATTTCCACCCATTTCACTAGTAAAAAAATGAGTTCCTAAATAACGATCTAAAGTTAATAAAGCAATTGTTACAGTTAAAATTGGAAAAGCAATAATAATTAAAATATTAGTACATAAAGATGCCCATGTAAAAACTGGCATTTTCATTAAAGACATCCCTTTAGATCTCATTCGTAAAATTGTAACAAAAAGGTTAATACCTGTTAAAGTAGTACCTATACCAGCTATTTGAATACTCCAAATCCAATAATCCATACCAACACCAGGACTATATTTAATACCTGATAATGGTGGATATGCAACCCAACCTACTTGAGCAAATTCACCTAAACCTAATGAAAGATTAATAAGAATAACACCAACAGCAAATAACCAAAAACTAACAGAATTTAAAAAGGGAAATGCAACATCACGAGCACCAATTTGCAATGGTACTATTAAATTCATCAAACCAACTATAAGTGGAGTTGCCATAAAAATAATCATAATAACACCATGAGCTGTTACTATTTGATCATAATGATGAGGGGGTAAAAAACCTAAATGCCCAGATGAAGCAATAAATTGTTGAATCCTCATCATTATCGCATCAACAAACCCTCTTATTAACATAATTATAGCTAATATTATATACATAATACCAATTTTTTTGTGATCAACAGAAGTTAACCATTCTAACCAAAAATATTTCCATTTACCCAAATAAGTAACAAACATAATTAACCCTAAACTAATTAAAATAATAATAATTAATGTTATCATAATTATGGGATCATGGTATGGAATTGAATTAAATGATAATCTTCCTAACATTTTAATTCCTTAATATATTTTTATTATATATTAATATTTTTATTTTTTTTTACAAATAAATTTATCAATAATATCATTAAATAAATTTAATTTAATTTTAGAAAAATAATTAATTTTATTATTTATACTTGATTTATATATTTTTTGATAATCATCATTAGTAATAATTTTATTTGGAGAATTTTTTACTTTATCAATCCATTCATTATATTTAAATTTATTTATTGTAACTATAACATTAAATTTCATATCAGAAAAACCTTGTCCACTAAAATTTGATGATATACCTTTATATAAACCAGGTGTATTAGCTATAAGATTTAATTTTGATTGCATACCGTTCATTGCATATATTTGACTTCCTAATTGAGGTATAAAAAAAGAATTCATAACTGAATCAGAAGTAATTCTGAATTCTATTGGAATATTAACTGGAAAAACAACTTCATTAATAGTAGCAATATTTTCTTTTGGATAAATAAATAACCATTTCCAATTTAAAGCAATAACTTCAATAATAATGGGCTTATTATTTGAAATTATAGATTTATTTGGATCCAACTCATAAGTAGATTTAAAAGTTATAAAAGCTAAAATAGATATAATTAAAATTGGTATAAACCATATAATAAATTCTAATTTATTAGAATGAGACCAATTTGGTTTATATTTTGATTTTATATTAGATTCATTATATTTTATAGTAAATAAAATAACCATAATAATAACAGGTATGACTATAATTAACATTAATCCTAAAGATGTTAATATTAGTGAACGTTGTTGTAATCCAATTTGACCCTTAGGGTTCATTAAAATAATTTCACTATAACCACTTAATAATATAGGTATTATCAATAATGAACAAAATTTTAAAATTTTATCAAATTTTTTAAATATCATTTAAAACCTCAAATATATTTTATTAAAAAATAAATTAAATATTTATAAGAATAAATAAAAATTAATTATAATTTATTTAAAAGAATTAAATTAAATATTTATACTTTAAATATTAAAAAAAATAAATAAAACTAAATTTTTTATGAAATATGTTTTTTATAATTAATTAAAAGATTTATTAAATTTATAAAAAGGTAAAAAAAAACATTTAGCTGCGTTTATTATTTTAATTATATATTTTTTATTAATTTTATTTATTACTTTTTGTAAATAAGGATCATTTTTATCTCCTAAAATAAAATTATTACCTTGCCAAGATTGAATTAATTTATTTTTAGCTTTTATTTGTTTATTTTTATTAAAATTAATATTTTTTGTTAAAGGATTATAACAATAATTTAACCATGAACCACCAGAACGATTTAATAATAATAAAGGTTTGTTAATTCCATTCTGAAAACCTAAAATAAATAAAAACAAATTTTCTTTAGCAATATCCATTGATAAATTAGGAAAACACCATTCTCCAAATGTTCCGAATATCCTACTTTTTCCATTACCACCAGCAATACAATAAACTAAATGTTCTAACCATAATAATAATCCATCTTTTGTAGATAAAGATCTAGGTTGCCAACGTAATAAACCATTATTTTGAACAAACAAAAGATCAACTATTAATTTAATATTATTAAATTTTAATATAAATTCAAAATTTTTAGAACTAGAAAGTTTATATTTATTTATTTTAATTGAAAGGTTATAAATTATTTTATATAATTTATTCCAATATATTTTACTAAATGATTTATGAAGTAATTGACCATATTTATACATATAATTATATAATAATTCAGGATTTTTATTATTAATAACAATATTAAGTAATTTTTTACTTATTTGATAATTTTTAAGATTATTAATAATAAATAATTCATCATTAATTGATGTATTAATATTATCTTTAAAATAAATACCTAATCTTTTTTGAAACCAAAATTTAACAGGATGCTTATAAAAATTTAAAAGATCTTTAAAAAATATTTTTTTATAATTAATCTTAGGTAGTTTTTTTACAAAACTATCTATTTTTTCATTTTTATTAAAATTATTAATTAATATATTATTAGAAATAAAATAATATTTTTTAAAATAAAATTTATCTAAAAAATTTTGAATTTTATTATGTTTTTTGCATAAAAAATTATAAACATTTTTTTTATCAGAAAAAAAATTTATTTTATTATTAATAATAATAAAATTATTTAAAATATAATCAATTAAATTTTTTATTAATACAGAAGGATAATAAACTATATTATTATTAATAGATTCATTAATATAGCTAATATAAATTTTTTGCTGAGCAGATAATAAAGAATTTAAAAATAAATATTTATCTTTATTATTTTTATTAGGATCACCAAAACGTGGGTTATTAATCATTAAATTGTAATTTTGATTAAATAAATCAATTGATTCATCTTTAGTATTCATACCTATTAAACAAACAATGCGAAAAGGTATTGGATTTAAATCTAAAAAATTACAAAAAACAATATTATTAATTGAATATTTTTTATGTTTTTTAATTTTTTTTATTTTTTTAAAAAACTCTTTTTTAATTAAAGTTATTAAAATTAATTTATTATATTTTATTTGCAAACCATATTTAATTATTTTTATCCATTCATTATTTAATAAATTAAATATATTTTTTTCTTTATCATTTATAACAAAAAAATTATTAATGATATTATTAATAGTCATTTTCCATGAATTTAAATAACGAGGTTTTGATAACCAATCTCTCCAATAACGCAATTTTATAAAAAAATTCATTAAATTACTAACTAAATTATTTATAAATTCATCAGATTCTATATAAGATATATGATCATCATCATTATTATCATCAATTAAAATATATTTCATTAATATATTATTTAAACCATGCTGCCAATTACAAAAATCAATATCTGATAACATAAATTTATAATACGTATCATAATCCAAACCCCAATATATACCATTATTAATTATACATTTACGTAATAAATTCAATTCTTTTTCATAAATAAAAAACCGTAAACCTAAAGATGGTATTTCTAAAAATGAAATTATTTCATCAACAGTAAATTTAATATGTGGTAATTTAATTAAATTTATAACAGTAGATATTATATCATTAAAATAATAAATATTTCTATTATAAATAGTATAAGGTAAATAATATTTTTTATTATAATCACCAAATATTGCTTTTATACTAGGTAAATAACGATTAATATCTGAAATTATTACAATAATGTCATTAAGATTCAATGTTGAATCTTCTTTTATCATAGATAATAAATTATCATGTAAAATTTCAATTTCATGATATTCATCATTACATATATTTATACTAAATGAATTATCTTTAATATTTAAACAATATTTTTTATTAATTAATGAAGAATTTGTTAATAATAAAATATCTTTTTGTAATAAATTTAATAAACAATTACTAGTAGGTTTAATAAAAACTTCTATTTCTATAATATTTTTAAATTGAGATAATAAATATAAATTATTTTCTATTTGTTTACCTAAAAAATTTAATAATAAATTATTAATATTTTTATTTTTTTTGTTATAAAAAAAAAATAAACGTGTTGTTTTATAAAAATTATAATTATTATGTTTTAATAGATGATGGCTCAAATTATTATTTAAAAAATTTCCCCAAAAATATTTACAAGGATTATTAAATAAATAATATATGTCAATATACGAACTTAAAATATATAATATTTGTAAAAACATAGGAGGTAAATCAAAAATTCCAAAAATAAAAATTCTTTTAGGCAATTTTGAAAAAAAATTATTATTTTTATTTTTTTTTTTTATAATTTTTTTATAAATATTTAAATAAAAAATTAATGATTTACTAATTTCTGAATTTTCATTTATTAATTCTTTCCATAATAAAATTTGCCAATATTGTGATTTTTTAATATTTTTATAATTTTTATTATATAACCAATCAATCAACAACTCAGGCCTAAAAACCAAATAACATTTATACAAATTTACAACCATAGATGCAAAATAAAAACACTTCTCTTTATTAAAATCATTATTTAAATATTCATTAATAAATGTAAATTCTTTTTTATCTTTTAAAGAAATTAATATATCCATTAATTTCCATTTTATTAATGATCCTGAAAATGGATTTTTAATATGTTTTTTATTATATATTTGAAAAAAAATCTTCCAAATAAAATTATGAGGAAATAAGAAATTAATATTAGCTGATATACCTAATTTATTTGTTATTTCTAATTGTATCCATTGACTTATATAATTATTTTGTACTAAAATTATTTCAGATTTAAACGGGTTTTGTAATGGAAAATTTTTAATTAAATTAATCATTATATCTTTAAGAATATACGATTTATTAGAATGATAAACTATAAACATTTAATATCCTTTAAATAAATTAAATTTAATATATAAATATTAATTTATAATTTATTTTTATTTAAATTAAATTAATATATTAATTTATTATTAATAAATAATAATATTAATATTTACTATAAATTTAATAAATTAAAATTTTTATATATAAATAAGGAAGTATATGAGATATCAATTATTAAAAATTGATAATAAAGCTAGACTTGGTAGATTAATATTTAATAGAGGTATAGTAGAAACACCAACATTTATGCCAATTGCAACTAATGGTGTTATTAAAAGTATGAAGCCTAAAGAAATTAAAGAAACAGGTTCACAAATATTACTAAGTAATACTTTTCATTTATGGTTAAAACCAGGTATTGATGTAATAAAATTACATGGAAATCTACATAATTTTATGAAATGGAAAGGTCCAATTTTAACTGATTCAGGAGGTTTTCAAATATTTAGTCTTAATAATATTTGTAAAATAACTAATAAAGGAGTTTATTTTCGCAATCCAATTAATGGTTCTTTTATTTTTTTAAATCCTGAAAAATCAATGGAAATTCAATATTATCTTAATTCAGATATTGTTATGATTTTTGATGAATGTACAAAATATCCATCAAGTTGGGAATATACTAGAAATTCAATGGAGTTATCATTAAGATGGGCAATTCGTAGTTTTAAAAAATTTAAATCACTAAATAATAGTAATTCATTATTTGGTATAATTCAAGGTGGAATATATAAAGATTTAAGGGATATATCAATAAAAAAACAACTTAATATAAATTTTGATGGTTATGCCATTGGTGGATTAGCGGTAGGTGAATCAAAATATGATATGTTAAAAATTTTATCACATGTATGTCCTCAACTACCTCAAAATAAACCTAGGTATTTAATGGGAATAGGTAAACCTGAAGATTTAATAGAAGGTGTTAAAAATGGTATAGATATGTTTGATTGTGTATTACCAACCCGTAATGCTCGTAATGGTTATCTTTTTGTTACAAATGGAATAATTAAAATTCGTAATACTCGTTATAAATATGACATAAATCCATTAGATATAAATTGCGATTGTTATACATGTATTAAATATACTAGAGCATATTTGCATCATTTATATAATAACAATGAAATATTAAGTTCAAATTTAAATACTATTCATAATTTAAATTATTATCAAAAATTAATGAAAAATTTACGTAAAGCTATAAATAATAATAATTTTGAAAAATTTACATATGAATTTTATAATAAAACTAATAAATTTATGTAATAATTTTAATATAAGGTATATTTTATGAAATATGATAAATTTTTTTTAAAATATGCATTTAATATTGCAAATTTAGGTAAATTTACAACAACACCAAATCCTAATGTAGGATGTATTGTAGTTATTAATAATTATATTATAGGAGAAGGTTATCATCAAAACAAAGGTAATTTTCATGCTGAAATAAACGCATTAAATATGGCTGGTAAAAAAGCAAAAAATGCAACAATATATGTAACATTCGAACCATGTAGTCATTATGGTGAAACACCACCATGTATTAATAAGTTAATATCATTTGGAATAAAAAGAATAGTGATATCAATATTAGATCCAAATCCTAAAATATCAGGTAATGGATTTAGTTTTTTAAAAAAAAAAAAAATTATAGTAAATAATAATATAATAATAAATAAAAATGAAAAAATAAATATAGGTTTTTTAAAACGTATGCGTATTGGTTTTCCTAAAATAACATTAAAACTTGCTTCATCTATCGATGGTTGCACTGGTATGAAAAATAAAGAAAGTAAATGGATAACTTCTAAAAAATCACGTAAAGATGTTCAATGTTTTAGAGCAGAAAATGATGCTATTTTATCAAGTTCAACCACTATTATTTCAGATAATTCAACTATAAATATTAAAAGATCAAATCTTACTAAAAATATTAAAGATATATATTATAAAAAAAAATTACGTCAACCTATTAAAATTATCATAGATAATTATAATCTTATAAAACCTTTCTATAAAATTATACAAAATAAAACTAATATTTGGTTAATAAGAACAAAAAAAGATAAATTAATTTGGCCCAAAAAAACAAAACAAATAATATTACCTACACAAAAAAATAAAAAAAATTTAGATTTAGTATTACTTATGATTCAATTAGGAGAAAAACAAATAAATAATGTTTGGATAGAAACAGGTTATAATTTATCAGGCTCATTATTAACAAATGGATTAATTGATGAATTTATTTTATATATAGCACCTAAATTATTAGGAAATAAAACACTACCATTATTTAAAATATCTAATTTAAAAAAAATAAATGAAGCAATTTATTTTAAAATAAAAAATATAAAAAAAATAGAAAAAGATATAAGAATTCGTTTAAAACCAAATATTAAATATTAATAATATATAAATTAAATTAAATAATATGATAAAATTTTAAATAAAATAATTAAATAATAATAAATAATATTCAGGATTTTAATGAAAAATATTGAAGTATCATTAGATACATCAGATTCTAATATTGTTATTATTATATCTCGTTTTAACAATTTTATTAATAATAATTTACTTAATGGAAGTATTAATACATTAAAACGCATTGGTAAAATAAAAGATGAAAACATTACAATTATTTGGGTCCCAGGAGCTTATGAAATACCTTTAATAGCAAAAAAATTAGCTATAAGTAAAAAATATAATGCTATTATAACTTTAGCAACTATAATTAAAGGTAATAGTTCTCATTTTAAATTTGTAGCAAAAGAATGTAGTTATGGTTTATCTTTAATTTCAATAGAAACATTAATTCCAATAACATTAGGTATATTAATTACTAAAAATATAGAACAAGCTATTGAAAGAGCTGGAACAAAATTAGGGAATAAAGGATCAGAAGCAGCACTTGCTGCATTAGAAATGATTAATTTATTAAAAATATTAAAAAAATAAAATATTAATAATAAAATTATTAATCAAATTATAATAATACATATATAAATTATTTATAAATAAATAGAACTCTAAATATTATATAATTAATATTTAGATTTTTATTAAAAATAATAATATATATTTATAATAAAAAAAATATATATATTAAAATTATTGTAAAAGGATATTTATGAAAATTAGTATTAATGAAATTAAAAATAAATTTTTAACTTTTTTTTATAATAAAGGACATAAAATAATAAAAGGTAGCTCACTTATACCTAAAAATGATCAAACTTTATTATTTACAAATTCAGGCATGAATCAATTTAAAAATATATTTTTAGGTATCAATAAATATTCATATAAAAGAGTTGCAACGTCACAATATTGTATAAGAGCTGGAGGGAAACATAATGATTTTAAAAATATTGGTTATACCACAAGACATCATACTTTTTTTGAAATGTTAGGAAATTTTAGTTTTGGTGATTACTTCAAATATGATGCAATAAAATTTGCATGGGAATTACTCACTAGTAGAAATTGGTTTAATATACCAACAGAAAAATTATGGGTAACAGTATATTATAAAGATAGTGTAACATATGATATATGGGCTAATAAAATTGGTATACCTAAAAAAAAAATTATTCGTATAGGAGATAAAAACAACAATATTAATTCATCAGATAATTTTTGGCAAATGGGAAATACTGGACCATGTGGACCATCTTCAGAAATTTTTTATGATTATGGTGATCATATTTTAGATTCATTACCTGGAGATATAAAACATAACGGTAATAGATATATTGAAATATGGAACTTAGTTTTTATGCAATTTAATCGTCAAATTGATGGTAAATTATTACCATTACCAAATCCATCAGTTGATACTGGAATGGGTTTAGAAAGAATAACTACTGTTTTACAAAAAGTAACTTCAAATTATGATATTGATATATTTAAAAATCTTATAATTAAGATAGCAGAAATAATAAAAACTAATAATATTAATAATAAATCATTACGTGTTATAGCTGATCATATTCGTGCATCTTCTTTTTTAATTAATGAAGATATTATACCATCAAATAATGGACGGGGTTTTGTATTAAGAAAAATTATAAGAAGAGCTATTCAATACGGTAATATTTTAGGTATTAAAAACAATTTCTTTTATAAATTAGTATCTCCATTAATAAATATAATGAATAATGATGAAAATAAAATTAATTTAAAAAAAAAATTTATAAAACAAGTAATATATAAAGAAGAAAAACAATTTAATTATACAATAAAAAGAGGTATATCAATATTAAATTATAAATTAAAAAAATTAAATAATAAAAAACTTGATATAAAAACTATATTTATTCTTTATGATACTTATGGTTTACCATTAAAATTAACATTAAAAATATGTAAAAAAAAAAATATTTATGTTGATATTAAAAATTTAAAAAAATTTTTAAATATAAAAAATAAAAAAATTAATATATATAAAAAAAAAGAAATAAATCAAAATATTTCATTTTATTTAAATAAAAAACCTTTATTTATAGGTTATAAAAATTATAAACATATAGGATATATAATTGCATTATTTAACAAAAAAGGAGAAAAAAAAAAAATTATTAATAAAGGAGATAAAGCAATAATAATTTTAGATAAAACACCTTTTTCTCCTGAAATTAATAGTAAAATTAGTGATAAAGGTGAAATTAAATCAAAATCAGCAACATTTAAAGTTAATAAAACCAAAAAATATAATAAAACTATATGTCATATAGGTATAATAAATAATGGTAAATTAAAAATTAATATGCAAATAATTTCTATTATAAATAAAAAAACCAAGTATAAATAATACAATAAACACTTTATTTAAATTTCTTTATATAAAATATTTTGTAAATTTTTTAAACAAAAAAAATTTAAAATTAATGAAAATTATTTAATTTTCTATTTTTTTTATAAAAATATAATAAAATTAAAAAATATTTATAAATTTAAAAATATTATAAATAATTTAATAAAATTAAATTTATTTAACAAGAAATTTAATAAAAAATTATAATATTAAAAATTTAAAATTTCTATTTTAAAATTTGTATCTGTACTCATGCCTAAAGAACCGGTGATATTTATTTATTACATATTTTATTTAAATATAAAATATATTCTAATATTTATAGGATTATATTAATAACTAAAAATAAATTTACAAATTTAATATAAAAACAAAATATATTATTAAATAATATTAATAAATTAATTAAATCTAAAAATTAAAATTTAATAAATAAAATAGAATTTATAAAAAAAATATATAAAAAACCAATTTTTAAACTTACAATATCAATATACTATACAAAAAAAAATATTGTATTTATTTAAAAAAAAACAAATAATAAATGGAGTTATTATAATAATTATTTAAAAAAATATAAAAATTAAAATATTAAGATTAATAATAAATAATTTAAAAAAAATAAATTAAATAATGCAATTATTGCATTAATTTTTATAATAAAAAAAATAAATATAATAGTTAATGTTACTAACAATATAACAAAAAAAAAAAAATAATAAAATATATAACAAAAAAGATAAATATTAATATAAGAGGTGGCGTATTTATTTTGCTAAAATAAGAGATAATTATAAAAATAATTTATCTAATAAATTAATGAAATTAAATATAATGATTATATCTAAGTTAATAGATTAAATTTAAATAATTTAAAATAATTTTATTATAATTAATAATAAGGTAATCATGTGGAATCTATAATATATAATAAATTATTAGAATTACAAAAAAAATATATAAAAATTAAAAATATAATTAACGAACCTAATTTAAATTTCAATAATAAAAATTATCATAAATTATTTAAAAATTATACAAAATTAAATAAAATTAATAATTATTTTAAAAATTGGTTATGTATAAAACAAACTATAAAAATAACAAAAGAATTATTAAAAGATAAAGAAATGCACAACATAGCAAAAGAAGAATTAAAAATATTATATAAAAAAAAAAAAAAATTAAATATTAAAATTAAATTATTATTATTACCAAATATACCTGAAGATAAAAATAATTGTTTTTTAGAAATAAAAGCTGGAACTGGTGGTAATGAAGCATCATTATTTGTTAGTAATTTATTTAATATGTATTATAATTTTGCAGAAATAAAAAATTGGAAAATAAAAATAATAAATATTATAAATAATGAAAAAGGTGGATATAAAGAAATAATGGTTAAATTTTGTCATAAAGGAGCTTATGGAAAACTTAAATTTGAATCAGGCGGTCATAGAGTACAAAGAATTCCAAAAACAGAAAATCAAGGAAGAATACATACATCCACTTGTACAGTAGCAGTTATACCAGAGGCTCCAAGTATTAAATTAAAAGAAATAAATAAAAAAGATTTACGTATTGATACTTTTCGCTCCTCTGGATCAGGTGGTCAACATGTAAATACTACAGATTCAGCTATTAGAGTAACACATTTACCTACTGGTATTATAGTAGAATGTCAAGATGAAAGATCACAACATAAAAATAAAAAAAAAGCATTATCAGTTTTAAAAAAAAGATTATATTTGTTTGAATTAAAAAAAAAAAAAGAAAAAGAATCAAATATTAAAAAAAATTTGTTAGGTAGTGGAGAGAGATCTGATCGTATACGTACATATAATTTTCCCCAAGGACGTATAACTGATCATCGAATTAATTTATCAATATATAAATTAGAAGAAGTTATGAAAGGAAAATTAGATATAATAATTAAACATATAATTAAAGAACACAAAAGTAATCAAATAAATAATTTATCAGAAATAATAAAAAAAAATATATAATTTATATTAAGTTATACAATATTAATAAAATAAAAGAGAATTATATGAATATAGTATCAATAAATGATATAATAAAAGGTAAAATACCAATTAATAATAAAGTAATTATAAAAAGTTGGGTACGAACAAGAAGAGATTCGAAAAATGGACTATCATTTCTTATTTTACAAGATGGATCTTGTTTTAATAACTTACAAGCTGTTGTTAAGAATAATATACCTAATTATAAAAGAGATATATTAAAACTAACAAGTGGTTGTTCAGTTAAAATAAAAGGTATAATTATTAAATCATTAGGACCAGGTCAATATTATGAAATTAAAGTTAAAAAAATAAATATTATAGGTTGGGTTAAAAACCCAGATACTTATCCTATTTCACAAAAAAAACATAGTGTTGAATATTTACGTGAATTCGCGCATTTAAGACCACGTACAAATTTAATTTCTGCAATAACTAGAATAAGACATACATCAGCATATGCTATTCATAAATTTATGAATAAAAATGGGTTTTTTTGGATTTCAACACCATTAATTACAACATATGATACTGAAGGTTCCGGAAAAATGTTTAAAGTATCAACATTAGATTTTAATAATATACCTTATACTCCAAATGGAAAAATAAATTTTAGTAAAGATTTTTTTAAGAAAGAAACATTTTTAACAGTATCTGGTCAATTAAACTGTGAAAGTTATGCTTGCGCTTTATCAAAAGTTTATACATTTGGACCAACATTTAGAGCAGAAAAATCAAATACAAGTAAACATCTTGCTGAGTTTTGGATGGTTGAACCAGAAATAGCATTTGCCAAATTACAAGATATTATTAATTTAGCTGAAATATTACTAAAATATATTTTTAAAAAAATATTAGAAAAAAGATATGATGATATGTTATTTTTTAATAAATATATAGATAACATGGCTATAAAAAGACTTAAAAATATTATTGATTCAAATTTTGTTCAAATAGATTATACAGAAGCTATTAATATTTTAAAAAAATGTAAAAAAAACTTTAAAAATAAAATATTATGGGGTAATGATTTATTTTCAGAACATGAACATTATTTAACAGAAATAGAATTTAAAAAACCTGTAATTATAAAAAATTATCCCAAAGATATTAAACCTTTTTATATGCGTATAAATAAAGATAATAAAACTGTAGCTTCAATGGATATATTAGTACCTAATATAGGGGAAATCATCGGAGGATCTCAACGAGAAGAAAGATTAATAAAATTAGATAAACGCTTTAAAGAAACAGGTTTAAATAAAAAACCCTATTGGTGGTATAGAGATTTAAGAAATTATGGAACAGTTCCTCATTCAGGTTTTGGTTTGGGTTTTGAAAGATTAATTCTTTATATTACAGGAGTAAAAAATATTAGAGATATAATACCTTTTCCTAGAACAACTGGTAGTGCTAATTTTTAAATTAAAATTAAATAAAATTATTAAAAAATTTTAAAATTTTTAAAAATTATTAATATAACTATTATTAAGATTATCATGTCAATATTAAAATTATTAATTTATCCTGATAAAAAATTAAGAAAAATTGCAAAACCTGTAAAAAAAATTAATTATGTTATAAAACAAAATATTAAAAATATGTTTAAAACAATGTATAAAAAAAAGGGAATTGGTTTAGCTGCAACACAAATTAATATAAATAAACAAATAATAGTTATAGACATATCTAAAAATAAAAATAAAAATATAGTTTTAATAAATCCTATAATTATAAATAAATACGGAGATTATAGTATAAATGAAGGTTGTCTTTCTATACCTAAATATTATGCTTATATAAAAAGAGCAAAAAAAATTATAGTAAAAGCTATAAATATTAATAACAAAATTTACATATTTAAAGCTAAAAATTTACTAGCTGTTTGTATTCAGCATGAAATTGATCATTTATTAGGAAGATTATTTATTGATTATTTACCATTATTTTAAAAAAATATATTCATAAAAATTTTAAATATTTATTTTTAATTAATAATTAAAATTTAATATTATTTTTTATAAATATTTTATATAAAAAAATAATATTTATATTAATATATTAATATATTGACGTTTTTTAAAACCTTTTTTAAAAAACTTAACTCTACCTGTTTTTAATGCAAATAATGTATGATCTTTTCCACATCCTACTAAATTACCAGGATGAAATTTAGTACCACGCTGACGTACAATAATACTTCCAGCTTTAATAATTTCACCACCAAAAAATTTAATACCTAAACGCCTACCTTTTGAATCTCTACCATTACGTGTAGAACCACCAGCTTTTTTATGTGCCATAATTATATACTCTTTAATTTTTAATATCTAAAATTTTAACATTAGTAAAATATTGACGATGTCCTTGATATTTTTGAAAATGTTTACGACGACGAAATTTTAAAATTATTAATTTATCACCACGAAAATGAGAAATAATTTTACCTAGTATTTTAATACTATTAATAAATGGGGTTCCAATTAAAAACTTAGAGCTATTAGAGAACATAATAATATTATTAAATAATATTACATTACCAACTTTAATATTTATTTTTTCTAAACAAACAATTTGACCTTTATTTACTTTATATTGTTTACCACCATGTTGTAAAATTGAATACATAGAAAACTCCATTTTCAAAAAATATATTTATATAAAAACAGAAATTTCTTTATTTAAATAATATTTTTACTATATATTATTTAATAATAAAATTCAAGAAATAATTCACTTAGATAAAAAAAATAAATAAATAAAATATATTTAAATCAATTAAAATTTAAACATAAAAAAAAATTAAATATATATTACTTGTAATCATAATATTATATTGATATAATGTAAATTATATTTTAATATATATATTAAAATATAAAAATTTATAAAAAGGTATAATTATATGTTTCATTATGAAATAATTATTTTAATTAATTCAAACCCTGATGTAAAAATTATTGATATAATTAATTATTATAAAAAACTAATTAATAATCAACAAGGTAAAATACATCGTTTAGAAAATTGGGGGAAAAGACAATTATCATATCCTATAAAAAACTTAAACAAAGCATATTATATTTTATTAAATATTGAAGTAACAAAAAAATTAATAAATAAATTAATAAATTCATTTAAAATTAATAATGCTATTGTTCGTAATTTAATAATTAAAGTTAAACAAAAAATAACTAACACATCTTCTATACTTTTAATTAAAGATAATAAAAATTAAAATAATAAAATTATAATATAAAATATTTTTTTTTTAAAATTAATTAATTTAATAAATTTTAAAGGAAAAAAAAATAATGAATCATTATTTTAGAAGACGTAAATTTTGTCGATTTACAATAGAAGGTATTAAGAAAATAGATTATAAAGATATATCTATACTTAAGAATTATATATCTGAAAGTGGTAAAATTATACCGAGTAGAATTACTGGTACTAAAGCAAAATATCAAAGACAATTAAATAAAGCAATAAAACGCGCAAGATACATTTCTTTATTACCATATACTGATTACCATAAATAAAAATTTATTATTTATAATAACAATTTAAGAAAATAAAATGAAAATAATTTTATTAAAAAACAATTACAAATTAGGTAAATTAGGTGAATTAATTAATATAAAACCTGGATATGCTCAAAATTTTTTAATACCAAAAGGTGAAGCGATAGTTGCTACTAAAGAAAATATTAAATATTTTAAAATTAAAAAAAATATAATTTATATAAAATTTAAAAATATGCAAAAATTAGTTAAAACACGAGTTAAAAAAATAAAAAATTTAAATAAAATTAATATAGAAGCTCAAAGTAACCATAAAGGAAAATTATTTGGTTCAATTGGAATACGTGATATTTTTAATAAAATAAAAGAAAATAATATTAATATAAGTAAAAAAGAAATTCATTTACCAAATGGTATTTTACGTAAAATAGGTATACATAAAATTAAAATTTATATACAAAATAAAATTAAAATAGATATGTTTATAAATATTATAAATAAAATTAAATTTTAAAAAAAAATATTTTATTTAAAATAATAACATATTTTAATATTATTTAAATTTAAAATTTATAAAAAAAAAATTTAAATTAGACATAAATGTATTATTATCTTATAATATATATTATTTACTGATTAATTAATATTTTAAAAATTATAAATTAAACTAATTTATAAAAATAAAAAAAAATAAAAAATATTTAATTTATTATTAAAGTTATATTTAAAGGATTCTCTAAAATGGTAAAAAATAAAGGTCAAGTAAAGTGGTTTAATGAATCCAAAGGTTTTGGTTTTATTACTCCTGCTGATGGTAGTAAAGATGTTTTTGTTCATTTTTCTGCAATTCAAGGTAACGGTTTTAAAACTCTTGCAGAAGGACAACATGTTGAATTTGAAGTTCAAGATGGTCAAAAAGGTCCCTCAGCGATTAATGTAACTACAATATAATTATTATATTGCTATCCATTACTAAATATAAAAAATATTAAAAGAAGTAATTAAGCTAAACAAAGTCTGAAATATATAAAAAAAAAAGACTTTGTAGTAATTTTTTTTTATTAAATAAATTTAAGAAATTAATTATATAATTTAAACTGAGTAAATTTCAATGAAAACTTATATGTTAAAAATTAATGAAATTAAAAATAATTGGTATATAATTGATGCAAAAAATAAAATTTTAGGTCGCCTAGCAACAAAATTAGCACAATGTTTAAGAGGAAAAAATAAAACACAATACACACCAAATATAAATATGGGAGATTATATTATTGTTTTAAATGTTAATAAAATTATACTAACTGGAAAAAAAAAAAATAAGAAAATTTATTATCATCACACTGGTTATCCAGGAGGCATTAAAAAAATATATTTTAAAAATATGTTAAAATATAAACCTGAAAATATATTAAAAAAAGCAGTAAAAGGTATGTTACCTAAAGGACCATTAGGATATAAAATGTTAAATAAATTAAAAATCTATGTAAATAAAACACATAAACATGAATCACAAAAACCTAAAATTTTAAAAATTTAATTTATTAAAAATAAAAAAAAATATGATAAATAATCAATATTATGGCACAGGTAGAAGAAAAAATTCATCTGCTCGTGTTTTTATGAAAAAAGGGACAGGAAACATAATTGTAAATAAAAATAATTTTAAAAAATATTTTTATAAAAAAACTTCAAGAAATATTATTTGTAAACCAATAGAAAAAGTAGATATGATTAACAAAATAGATTTATACATTACTGTGAAAGGTGGAGGTATTTCAAGTCAAGTTGGTGCTGTTCGTCATGGTATAACAAGAGCTTTAATAAAATTTAATTTAAAATTTAGAGATATTTTGAAAAAATCAGGTTTTATTACACGTGATTCAAGAAAAGTTGAGAGAAAAAAAGTTGGATTACGTAAATCAAGATGCTGCCCACAGTTTTCTAAAAGATAAATATCTTATAATATATAATTTATGTTTAAAAAAAAATAAAATTATATATATATAATGGTAGAGTGTCTGAGAGGTTTAAAGAGCACGCTTGGAAAGCGTGTATATACTATATAGTGTATCAAGGGTTCGAATCCCTTCTCCACCATATAAAATATATTAATGTATTTTTTAAGAATAAGATAAAATTGTATTTTATTTAATATTTTATAATTATTTAAATATTTAAAATAAATGGAGCTGGCGGGATTTGAACCCGCGTCCGAAATTTATTTAACTTTTAGCACTACATGTTTAGTTCGATTATTAATTTATAATTATTAATTTATTACGAACAAAAAAATTAATAATGGTACTTGATTAATTTAACGCTTAATTTACAAGTTTAAATTTTTGCGCGATCTCTTTCATTTTTAACCTTTATAATATATATTTAAGAGAAAATATAAATAAAAGGGAACCTTCAAATTATAAATTGATTAAGCTGCTAAAGCAACAGATTCATATTTTAAATTATTTGCATTTATTTTTTTTTTTTTTTAGATTTTTTATTAACGAGTTTAATCTATCTCGACATGCGCATTAAGCTTAACAAATTCCGTCAAATCCATAATCAGCCCCATATTTATATTTAAATATATTTTTTTTAAAAAATACCCGAAACGAGAATTGAACTCGTATAGCTTATTAAGCTGAGGGATTTTAAGTCCCTTGTGTATACCAATTCCACCACTCGGGCGTAAAATATATAAAGCACGTCTCGGAATTGAACCGAGATAAAAGGATTTGCAATCCATTACATAACCACTCTGTCAACGTGCCTTTAATAATTCTAAAAAAAATAATATTAACTTATAATTAATATTATTTTAATAAAAATTAATTATTTATAAATATATAAAACAAATAAATATATTTATATTATGTTTATATATATATATATATATATATATATATATATATAATTAAAAAAAAATATATATAAAAATAATAATAAAATTATTTTATGAGATTAAAATGATACCTATAATATCAATTATTGGCAGACCTAATGTTGGTAAATCTACTCTTTTTAATAAATTAACAAAAACTAATGATGCATTAATTGGTAATTTAAATAAAATAACATATGATAGAAAATATGGAAAATTTAAATGGAATAAATATAATTTTATTATTATTGATACTGGTGGTATTAACAAAATAAAAAAAAACAGTATAGAAAAACAAATATTAAATCAATCATTAATAGCAATTGAAGAATCTGATATAATATTATATATGATAGATCATAAAGAAAATTTAAATCAATTTGATTTACAAATAATTAGTCATTTAATAAATCGTAAAAAAAATATAATAATTGTAATTAATAAAATTGATATTATAAATAAAAATAAAAAACAAATAATAAATAAAAATATATTAGGAATAAAAGAAATAATATTTATCTCTGCTTATTATAAAAAAGGTATTAATAAATTAATAAAAAAAATTATTTTAGTTTATAAAAAAAAAATATATATATTAAATAATTTAGAAAAAAAAGAAAATAAAATAAAAAACAAAAAAATATTAAATAAATCAAAATTTTTAGCACCAATAAAAATTGCTATTATAGGTAGACCTAACGTGGGTAAATCAACTTTAATAAATCTTATTACTAAAGAAGAACGCATGATAGTATTTAATACACCTGGAACAACGAGAGATCACATATATATACCAGTAGAATATAAAAATAAAAAATATATTTTTATTGACACACCAGGTATATGTAGAAATAATAAAATTAAAAATAAAATAATAAAATTTTCTATAATTAAAACACTAAAAACTATTTTAAAAGCAGATATTGTCTTATTAATAATAAATATTAGTAATATAATTTATAATCAAGATTTATCATTATTAGAATTTATATTAAATAATAAAAAAGCATTAGTTATAGCTATAAATAAATGTGATATTTTATCAAAAAGCAAACAGAAAGAAATATTAGAAATAATAAAAATAAAATTAAAATTTATAAATTTTATAAAAATAAATTTTATATCTGCTTTAAAAAATAAAGGTATTAATAATTTATTTAAATCAATTAATGAAACATACAAATGTATATATATAAAAATAAATACATCTAATTTAAATAATATTTTAAAAATAATAACAAATAAACATCAACCAAAAATAATAAATGGTAAAAAAATAAAATTAAAGTATGCTAATGTAGGAGGATATAATCCATTAATTATTATAATACATGGAAAAAGACTGGAACTATTAACTGATTCTTATAAACGTTATATAATTAAAAATATACAATACAAATTAAATATAATTGGAAACCCAATACAAATTAAATTTATTAATAATAAAAAACCCTAAATTAAACCTATTTTTTTATAAACCTTTAATAAAGTTAAATTAGCATAATTAAAAGCTTTTTTTGCACCATCAAAAGCAATTTGATTTAAATAATCTTCATCAGTTCGAAACATATAATATCTAGTTTGCAATGGAATAATAAAATCTAATATTGCATCGATAACAACTGATTTCAAATATTTATACATTTTACCTAAAAAAAATTTTTCTAAACCTTTAATAGATGTGTTAGTTAGTCCAGATAATATATTTAATAAATTAGATACACCAGGTTTCATAATTGGATTATAAAATATAGATGGAGGATTATCAGAATCAGTGATTGCACAATTTATTTTTGTAATTACAGATTTTTTATCTTCTAATAAAGTTATTATATTATTTAGATTTGTATCAGATTTAGACATTTTTATAGAAGGATTACGCAATGACATTATACGTGAGCCAGATTTAGAAATAAGCATTTCAGGTATAGTAAAAATATTACCATAAATAGAATTAAAACGCTGAGCTATATTGCAAGTTAATTCTAAATGTTGTTTTTGATCATCTCCAACAGGAACTTTATTTGTTTGATAAAGTAAAATATCTGCAGCCATTAAAACTGGATAGTTAAATAATCCTATATTAATATTTTTAATACAAGAACGTAATTTATTTTTAAATTGGATCATACGATTTAATTCACCAAAATAGGTGAATGAATTTAATAACCAACATAATTCACTATGCTGTGGTACATGTGATTGAATAAAAATTATACTTTTATCAGGATCAATTCCACATGCTAAATATAAAGCTAACATATCTAATATTGTTTTATTTAATTTAAAACAATTATTATAATTAATAATAGAATGTAAATCAACAATACAATAAATACATTTATAATTATTTTGTAAAATAATCCATTGACGCAATGCACCAATATAATTACCCAAAGTTAATATCCCTGAAGGTTGAGCTCCACTAAACACAATCAATTTATTCATATTTAATACCTTTATACAAAATTATAAATATTAAATAAAAAAAAATTAATAAATTATAATTTAAATTTAATATAACATAGTAAAAAAATATAAAATATATTAAAAACAATATTTATAGTAAATAATTAAAATAAAATTTAATTTTTTGAAAAAAATATGATATAATAAATTATATTATTTTTTTTAATTTTATTAAAGTAAGAAAATTTTTAAAAAAAGGTAAAAATGAATAATAAAGATAAAAAAAATGTTGTAATAATTGGGGGTGGGCCCGCTGGTTATTCTGCAGCATTTCGTTGCGCTGATTTAGGTTTAAACACTACTATAATAGAAAGATACAAAAAATTAGGAGGTGTTTGTTTAAATGTAGGGTGTATTCCATCAAAAGCTTTATTGCATATTAGTAAAATCATGGATGAAACTAAAACATTAGAAAAAAGTGGTATTAAATACAACAAACCTAATATAAATATTAATAAAATCAAAAAATGGAAAGAGAAAATAATAAAAAATTTAACAAATGGATTAAATTATCTATCTAAATTAAGAAAAATAAAAATAATTAATGGAACAGCTGAGTTTATTAAAAATAATACTATAAATGTTAAAAATAAAAATGAAACTAAAACTATAAATTTTGATGACGCAATTATCGCTACAGGATCAAATTCAAATAAATTATCATTAATAAAAAATGATGATTATAGAATATGGAATTCTACTGATGCTTTAAATTTAAAATATATACCAAAAAATATGTTAATAATAGGAGGGGGTATAATTGGATTAGAAATGTCAAATATTTATCAATCTTTAGGTTCTAAAATAGATATAATAGAGCTATCAAATCAAATAATACCAATGATTGACAAAGATATTGCTTTCTTTTTTACTAAACAAATAGAATCAAAAATTAATTTGATGTTAGAAACTAAAATAATTAAAATAGAAAAAACAAATAAAGGTTTATATGTTCATTTTAAACAAAAAAAATTAAAAAAACAAAAAAAATATTATGATGCAATACTAGTCGCAATTGGTAGAAAACCAAACATTAAATTATTAAATTTAGACAAAGTAGGAATAAATATAAATAAAAATAATTTTATATGTGTAGATAAACAAATGCGTACTAATATATCAAATATATATGCTATTGGTGATGTTATCGGACAACCTATGTTGGCTCATAAAGGAATACATGAAGGACATATAGCAGCAGAAGTTATTTCAGGTAAAAAAAATTATTTTGAACCTAAAGTTATTCCATATATTTCATATACAAATCCAGAAATAGCATGGGTAGGTTTAAGTGAAAAAGAAGCAAAAAAAAATAATATATCTTATGAAATAGCTATTTTCCCGTGGATAGCATCAGGAAGAGCTATTGCTTCTAATTGTAGTAATGGTATTACCAAACTAATTTTTAATAAAAAAAATAATAAAATAATTGGAGGGGCATTAGTTGGTATAAATAGCGGCGAATTATTAGGTGAAATTAGTTTAGCTATTGAAATGGGATGCAATGCAAAAGATATTGCTCTCACTATACATGCTCATCCAACATTATACGAATCTATTGGTATGGCTGCAAAAATTTATGAAGGTACAATTACAGATTTATATAATAATAAATTAAAATAATCAAATTATATAATAATATTTAATATTTATAATTTTAAAAAAAAAAAAATAAATTTACTCATATATTTAAAATGGTATAATTTTATGTTAGATTTATTTAATGGATTAAATTTCAATATTAGTTTTATGTTATTAGTTGCGTTAATTTTTGTATTATTTTATGAAGTTATTAATGGTTTTCATGATGCGGCCAATGCTGTTGCTAGTGTAATATATACACGTGCATTAAATGCTAAAATTGCAGTAATAATGTCAGGATTATTCAATTTTATTGGAGTATTAACAAGTGGATTGAGTGTAGCTTACACTATAGTGCATCTTTTACCAACTAATATATTATTAAATACAGACTCTTACCATACTTTAATAATTATGTTCTCTATATTATTAACATCAATATTATGGAATTTAAGTACTTGGTATTTAGGTTTACCATCATCTAGCTCACATACCTTAATAGGATCAATAATAGGTATTAATATAATAAATATATTAATAAATAAAAATTCAATATTAGACATAATTAATATACCAAAATTATTAAATATTTTATCTTCACTTATTATATCACCAATAATAGGATTTATTTTATCAGGTATTATTATATTAATATTACGTAAATATATAAAAAATTATAAACAAATACATTTAACACCATTGGAACAAAAAAAACTTACCGGAAACTACAAACCACCATTATTAATAAGAATAGCTCTTATTATTTCAGCATGTGGAGTAAGTTTTTTTCATGGAGCAAATGATGGTCAAAAAGGTATTGGTTTAATTATGTTAATATTAATAGGCGTTGCTCCAACAAATTTTGTTGTTAATATGAAATCAAATAATTATGATATAATTAAAACTTATAATGCTGTTAATTATTTACAAAAATATTATGATCATCATCATGATATATTTTCAAATATTTTAAATAAAAAAATAACTAATAAAAACAAATTTATCAATTATAATTATGAATTAAATAATAATTTATTTGCTGTAAAAAAGTCTTTAAAATTACTTAAAAATTTAAATAATTATAATCAATTAAATACAAATGAACGATTTTTAATAAGACACTTATTTATATATATAACTAATACTATTGATAGTATATCTTTATTACCTAATATTTCAATTAAAAACAAAATATTTTTAAAAGATATACACAACGATTTATTATATACAATTGAATATGCTCCAATATGGATTATTGTAGATATTGCATTAGCAATATCATTAGGTACAATAATAGGTTGGCGTAAAATTGTTAAAACTATTGGAGAAAAAATAAGTATAAAAAATATAACATACGCACAAGGTTTATCATCACAAATAACAACAACAATATCAATAGGTATTGCTAGTTATACAGGAATACCTATATCAACAACACATGTTTTATCATCAGCTATAACTGGTGCTATAATAGCTGACGGTGAAAATATACAAAAAAAGACTATAAAAAATATTTTAATAGCATGGATATTAACAATTCCTGCCACTATTATTTTATCGATTATAGTATATTGGATACTAATATAATTTTTTTTTAAAATTCATATTTTAATTAAATTAATTACATTAACAAAGAGTAAAATAAAATATAAATTATTTTTTATTAATTAAATTTTTTAAAAAATATTTTATAAAAAATAACCAACACAAACCACTAAATAAATTTAATAAATTAAAAGCATTTTCTTCTCCAAATAAATACATTTTTTTAGAAAATTCAATTCCTAAAATAAACACAATAATAATTATAATACCCATAGCGGCGGAAACAATACCTTTACTTAAATTACTTGAAAATAAAGTTAATCTAGTTAAACAAGCATTAGAAACACCTAATCCGAAAGCATATAAACTTAAACCAATAATTATAAAAATATAAATATTAGATAAATAAATAACTGAAATAGAAGTAATAATTAAACCTAAAATCATAGGTTTACCACCAAATTTTATTAAATCAACTAAAGTTTTTTTAGTAGTTAAATAACTCAAAGTAAAATTACCTAAAAGTAGACCTCCAAAAACAGGTATTTGTAACATAGCATAAATAAAAATAGACAAATGTTCTCCATTTATTAAAATAATAGGAGAAAGAGCAATCCAAGAAAGCAATGGCAAATTAGCAAATCCTATAGATAATGAACCAAAAATAAAACATAAATTTCTTAAAACTTTTTTGTAATTACACCATAATATAAAAAAAGACAAAGGTTTTTTATTTTTAACTATAACTGTTTCTGGCATAAAAAAATATAAACCAACAAAAGATATTAAAGATAATAAACTAAAAATAATAAACATACCTTTCCATGAAATAATATCAACTAATATAGCTCCAGCTAATGGACCAAATAAAGGCGCAATTAAAGCAACATTAGCCATTAAAGATATTATTTTAATACATTGTGTTTCATTAAATATCTCTTGAATAACAGCATAACCCACAGAACCAATGAAACATAAACCAATACCTTGTATAAATCTCATAATAATAAATTGTTCAATATTCGAAACAAATAAAATACTAAAACAACTTAAAGAAAAAAAAAAAACACCGAAAAGCATAATAGGACGTCGACCTTGTATATCAGATAATGGACCAAATAACCATTGAACAAAAACCCCACCCGCTAAATAAGAAGTAAGAGAAGTAGGAATCCAATTAATATCAGTATTAAAACACATTACAACAGTTAACATAACTGGTTGAATCATATCATTAGCAACATAAACTGTAAATTCAAATAAAACTAAACTCAAGGGGAATAAGATAAAATCACGTTTTGATAAAAATAATTTTTTCATAAATTTTTCTTATTAAAATTAATTAAATTAAATTTATATAATAATTAATTTTATTTAAGTAAAATTAAAATAAATTTTAAATTATATATTTTAATCAATATATTGATAATATAAAATATTAAAATAGTAAATAAAAGGAAAAAAAATTATTAAAATTAAAAATAAATATAGAAATATACGTAATAATCGTATAAATAAAAAAATAAAATCTAAAGAAATTCGTTTAATAGGTATAAATGGAGAGCAAATAGGTATAATTAATTTATATGAAGCTATTGAAAAAGCTAAAAATATTAATTTAGATTTAATTGAAATTAATTCTAATGTAAAACCACCTATTTGTCGTATTATGGATTATGGTAAATTTTTATATGAAAAAAATAAACTTAATAAAGAACAAAAAAAAAAACAAAAATTTATTAAAATAAAAGAAATAAAATTTAGACCAAATACTGATGAAAGTGATTATAAAATAAAATTAAGAAATTTAATACGTTTTATAAAAAATGGAAATAAAGTTAAAATAACAATTCGTTTTAAGGGACGTGAAATAACACATAAAGAAATTGGTATAAAATTAATCAATAAAGTTAAAGTAGATACAAATAAATTAGCAATAATTGAATCATTTACAAATAAAATTGAATCACGTCAAATATTGATGATATTAACACCTAAAAAAAAATAGTTATAAATTTATAAATTTATAAATTTTTATTATTATGAGATAAAATATAAATATGCAAAAAATTAAAACAATAAAAGCAGTAGCCAAAAGATTAAGAAAAACAAACTCAGGAAACTTTAAAAGAAAACAAGCAAATATGAGACATATTTTAACAAAAAAATCTACAAAACGTAAACGTAATTTAAGAAAAAATACAATAATATCTAAAAAAGATAAAAAATTAATAAAAAATTGTTTACCTTATAAATAAAAAAAATATTTTTTTTAAAATTAAATCATTAATAGGAAAAAAAAATGATTCATATAAAAAGAGGTGTAATAACACACGCTAATCATAAAAAAATTTTAAAAAAAGCTAAAGGTTATTATGGAGCAAGATCAAGAATTTATAGAGTTGCTATACAAGCAGTTACTAAAGCAAATCAATATTCTTATAGAGATAGAAGACAAAAAAAACGTAAATTTCGTCAATTATGGATTACTCGTATAAATGCAGCAGTTCGTAAGAATGGTATTTCATATAATTATTTCATAAATGGTTTAAAAAAAGCATCAATTATAATAAATCGTAAAATTTTAGCTGATTTAGCTATATTTAATGAAATAATATTTAAAAATTTAATAAAAAAAATAAAAATATATCATAAGAACATTAAATGTTAAATTTTACAAAATTTATTATAAAAACAAAAATAGATATAAATAAATCTAAAAATATTAAAGAATTAAATTCAATAAGAATAAATTTTTTTAATAAAAAAAATATATTTAATATGCAAATTAAAAACATAAAAAATTTACCCAAAAAAGATAGACCTAAAATAGGAATGATAATTAATAAAAAAAAAAAAGAAATAGAGTATGAAATTAAAAAACATAAAAAATTTTTAATTAATAAAAATTTTGAAAATAAAATAAAAAAAGAATCAATAGATATAACCTTACCAGGAAGATATATAGAAAATGGAAGTTTAAATCCTATATCTAATACAATAAAAAAAATTGAAAATTTTTTTTCAAAATTAGGTTTTATATCAATAAATGGACCTGAAATTGAAGATAATTATCACAATTTTGATGCTCTTAATATACCAAATTCACACCCATCTCGTAATAAAAATGATACTTTCTGGTTTAATGATAATTTATTATTAAGAACTCACACATCATCTGTGCAAATTCGTATACTAAAAAAAAACAAACCACCAATTAGAATTATTGCACCAGGCAAAGTATATAGAAATGATTATGACAAAACTCATACACCAATGTTCCATCAAATAGAAGGATTAATAATTGAAAAAAATTTAAATTTTTTATACTTAAAAACAATATTACAAAAATTTTTAGTTTATTTTTTTTCAAAAAAAATAAAAATACGTTTTAGACCATCATATTTTCCTTTTACCAAACCATCGGCTGAAATAGATATTAAAAATAAAAAAAACCATTGGTTAGAAGTATTAGGATGCGGAGTAATACATCCAAAAATATTAAATAATTTTTTAATAGATAAAAATATATATACAGGATTAGCATTTGGTATAGGAATAGAACGTATTACAATGTTAAAATATAACATTAATGATATACGTAAATTTTTTGAAAATGATATACGTTTTCTTAAACAATTTAAATAAAATTATATAATATGAAATTTAATGAACTCTGGCTACGTGAATGGATAAATCCAAAAAAAGATAGTTTAATATTAAATGATAATTTAACCATATCTGGTCTTGAAGTCAATAAAATTGAACCCGCATATAATAATATTAATATTATAACAATTGGAAATATAATTAAATATTTAGAACATCATAAGAAAAATAAAAATTTTCTTATTAAAACAAAATTTATCAAAAATAATTTATTAAATATAATTTTAATAAAATATAAAAATAAAAAATATAAAAATATTATTTTAAATATTAATAATAATTTTAAAAAAAATAATAAATTTTTTAAAAAAATCTTAATTAAAAATGTTTTATTTTCATATATAACAAATAATTTAAAAAAAACACATAAAAATTTAACAAAATTACATAATTATTATATTAATAATAATATAAAAAATTATCTTCAATTAAAAGATAATATATTTAATTTTAATTTAAATATTAATCGACCTGATTATTTATGTATACTAGGTATAATTAGAGATATAGCTACAATTAATAAAATTAAACATAAATTTATAATTACTAAAAAATTAATTCCTTTAATTAAAAATACAATACCTACTTTTGTAGATGAACCTGAAAGTTGCCCAAAATATTTAACTAGAGTTATTAAAAATATAAATATAAATATAAAAACACCATTATGGATAAAAGAAAAACTAAAAAGATGTAATTTAATTTCAACAAATATAATACAAGACATAATTAAATATGTAACACTAGAATTAGGACAACCAATAAATATTTATGATTATAATAGTATTGATAAATATATTGTAGTAAAAAAAACTTATAAAAATGAAAAATATAATATATTAAAAAATAAAATTATTAATATATTACCAAATACATTAATTATAAAAGATAATAATAAAATATTAGCTATAGCAGGAACTCATTATAATTATAAATATAAAATAAAAAAAAATACAAAAAATATTATAATAGAATGTGCTTATTTTAATCCTATAGAAATAAAAAAAAATATTAAAAATTATAAAATAAATCAAAATTATAACACAATATATAATGAAAAAGGTATAGATCCATTTATTCAATCAAAAGCAATGGAAAGAATATCTAAACTTTTAATAAATATATGTGAAGGTGAAATAGGACCTATTATTGATATAACAAATCCATCTTTATATAAAAAACCATCAATAATAATACTTAAAAAAAAAACATTAATTAAGTTAATAAATTATTTTATTTCAGATAAAGAAATTATTTTTATTCTTAATAATCAAGGTTTTAAAATTAAAAATATAAAAATTGGCTGGGAGGTATTAAAACCAAGTTGGCGTTTTGATATTAAGATTGAAGAAGACATCATTGAAGAAATAATAAAAATATATGGTTATAATTTAATTCCTAATATATCAATAAATAATAATATAAAAAAAAATAAAAAATCATATAAAAATCTAAATATAAAAAAAATAAAAAAAATTCTAATAAATAGGGGTTATCAAGAAATAATTACTTACAGCTTTGTTAATCCAAAAATACAAAAATTAATACATTCAAAAACAGCAATAAAATTAAAAAATCCTATATCAAAAGAAATGTCTGTAATGAGATTATCGTTATGGACCGGTCTTATTAATACAATTATTTATAATCAAAATAGACAACAAAAAAGAATAAGATTATTTGAAAGTGGACTAATATTCACTCCCGACATTAAAAATAATATTAAAATACGTCAAGATTTTGTTTTATCTGGAATAATAACTGGTTTGCGTTTTAATGAACATTGGAATTTAAAAAAATATAATGTAGATTTTTATGATATAAAGGGGGATATTGAATCTATACTTAAACTAACAAACAATGAAAAAAAAATAGAATTCAAACAATGTTTACGTACAGCATTACATCCTAAAAAAAGTGCAATTATTTATTTAAAAAAAAAAATAATAGGATACATTGGAGCTGTGCATCCAAAAATTATAAATAAATTAAATTTAAATGAAAACACATTTATGTTTGAATTAATATGGAATAAAATAATAAAAAATAAAAAAACAAAATTAAAAAAAATTTCACAATTTCCTTTTAATCAACGTGATATTACCATCATAATAAATAATAATATACAAGCATCAGATATATTAAAAGAATTTAATAAAAATATTTCAGATAAATTAATTAAAGTTATTATTTTTGATGTTTATAAAGATAATAAAATAAGTAAAAATTTTAAAAATTTATCTATTAGAATGATAATACAAGATTTTAATTCTACATTAACAGAAAAAGAAATTAGTAACATTGTAAAAAAATATTTAAAAATATTAAAATATAAATTTAATGCATATTTAAAAAATTAAAATAAAATAATAAATATTAATTTAATAAATAAAATTTTATTTATATTAAAAATATATCATTAAAGTTTATTCAAAATAATATATTCTAAATTTTTCATTTCTAAATTTTCTCTATTATTAATATGATTATAACCCAATAAATGCAAAGAACCATGTATTAATATATAAGCCCAATACATATTCAATGATTTTAATTGTATTAAAGCTTCTCGTTCAACAACTTGACGACAAATAATTAAATCACCTAAAAAACCACATTGTAATTCAAAAAATGTATCAACAGGAAAAGATAAAATATTAGTAGATATATTTTTACCCCGATAATTATAATTTAATAACAAAATTTCTTTTTCATCAACAATTCGAATAGTTATTTCTATTTTTTTTTGAAAAAAACTAAAAATACAACTTAACCAACACAAAAAATCTGATTTATTAGGTAAGCCTAATTTAACTTTACAAATTATTTGTAAATTACATAAAATATTAAACATATATAATATTTGCTCTATTTCAATATATTTAATTTATTAAAATAATTAATTTAAATAAATAAATTTAAAAATTAATTAATTATTAGGTAATAATGTATTAATGAAATCTGTTGAATTAAAAACTTTTAAATCTTCTAATTTTTCACCAATACCAATGAATTTAATAGGTATATTAAAATTCTCAACTATTTGAAAAATTATACCACCTTTAGAAGTACCATCCATTTTAGATAAAATAATTCCTGTTAATCCTAAAATTTTATTAAATGAATTAACTTGATTAATAGAATTTTGCCCAACATTAGAATCTATAACTAATATGATTTCATGAGGGGCGCTGATATCTTTTTTTTTTATTACTTTAATAATTTTTTTAAAATCATTCATTAAATGCAAATTATTATGCAATCTACCAGCGGTATCAACTATTAATATATCATATCCATTATTTTTAGAAATTTTAATAGCATCAAAAATAACAGCAGCGGCGTCAGAATTTGTATGATGTGAAATTACATTTACTTTATTATAATTACCTAAAATTTTTAATTGTTCTATTGATGCAGCTCGAAAAGTATCTCCAGCTGCTAATAAAACATTTTTTCCTTTTAATTTGAAATAATTAGTTAATTTACCTATAGTTGTAGTTTTACCAACACCATTTACACCTACAACTAAAATAATAAAAGGTTTTTTATTTTTTAATAAAAAAAGAGGTTTATCAACTTTATCAAGAATAAATTTCATTTCTTCACGTAATTTATTATAAATAATATTATTATCTGTAATATAGTTATATTTAGCATAATCTAATAATGAATTAATAATATTATTAGTAATATCAATACCAACATCTGATATAATTAATTGTTTTTTTAATAATTTAAAAAAATTCTCATCTATTTTTTTTTTTTTAAATAACTTAATAATTTCATAACCAAAATTACAACGTAATTTTGTAAAATGTTTTTTTAAAAAAAAGTAATCTTTTTTATTATTAAACATAATAAAACCTATATTATAAATAAAATATTATTATTATAAATAAATATATATGAAAAAAAAATATATAAAAATTAAAATTACAGGAGGTTATTTAAAAAACAGAAAAATAATAATACCATATAATTTATATTTAAGACCAACTATTAACAGAATGCGTGAAAAATTATTTAATTGGTTATCACCAATAGTAAAAAATTCACATTGTTTAGATTGTTTTGCTGGTAGTGGTTCTTTAGGAATAGAAGCATTGTCTAGAAAAGCTAATAATGTTATATTATTAGAAATAAATAAAAATACAACTATAAAAATAATTAATAATTTAAAATTATTAAATATTAATAAAGCAAAAGTAATAAATATTAATAGTTTAAAATGGCTTTCAGAAAATAAAAAAAAATTTAATATAATTTTTATTGACCCTCCTTTTTATAAAAATATTATAAATAATACAATTAAATTAATTGAAAATAATAAATATTTAACATATAAAACTTGGATATACATAGAAACTGAAAAAAAAAAATCAGATAATTTTATTATACCAAATAATTGGTATTTAAAATACGAAACCTTTACTAAAAATAATACATATAGATTATATATTCGTTATAAAAATTAGGTTTTTATTCTATTTATTAATAAAAATAAACTAATATTTTAAATTAAATTTAAATTGATTATTATAATTAATTATTATATAATATTTTTAGAATTAAATTAAATATATTAAATATTAATAATAAATAAAAATTATTTAAAGGAATAAAATAAAAATGAAAATTATACCACTTCATGATCGTGTTATTATTAAACGTAAAAAAATAGAAACTAAATCTGCTGGTGGAATTATGCTTACTGGTGCTTCAATTGATAAATCAACACGAGGAACAATATTAGCAATTGGTAAAGGACGCATTTTAGAAAACGGAAGTTTAAAACAAATGAGTGTAAAAATAGGTGACGAGGTTATTTTTAATGATGGATACGGAGTAAAATCAGAAAAATTTAATGATGATGAAATTTTAATAATAAATGAAAATGATATTTTAGCTATTATTGAAAAATAATAATTTTATAATAATTTAAAAATATATAAATAAAAAGGAAAAAAATAAATATGACAGCTAAAGATGTAAAATTTGGTAATGAAGCACGCACAAAAATGATGCGCGGAGTAAATATTTTATCAGACGCAGTAAAAGTAACACTGGGTCCTAAAGGTAGAAATGTTATATTAGATAAATCTTTTGGGTCACCTGTTATTACAAAAGATGGGGTTACTGTAGCAAAAGAAATAGAATTAGAAGATAAGTTTGAAAACATGGGAGCGCAAATGGTTAAAGAAGTTGCTTCTAAAGCAAATGATACCGCTGGAGATGGAACAACAACAGCAACTGTTTTAGCTCAAGCTATTGTAAATGAAGGATTAAAAGCCGTAGCAGCTGGAATGAATCCAATGGATTTGAAAAGAGGTATTGATAAAGCGGTAATAAAAGCTGTAGAAACACTAAAAAATCTTTCAGTACCATGTTTAGATTCTAAAGCAATAGCTCAAGTTGGAACTATTTCAGCAAATGCAGATGAAACAGTAGGAACTTTAATAGCAAAAGCTATGAATAAAGTAGGTAAAGAAGGTGTTATAACAGTAGAAGAAGGCTCTGGTTTACAAGATGAATTAGATGTAGTCGAGGGAATGCAGTTTGATCGTGGATATTTATCTCCCTATTTTATTAATAAACCAGAAACTGGTATAGTTGAATTAGAAAATCCATTTATTTTATTAGCTGATAAAAAAATATCTAATATTCGTGAAATACTCCCAATATTAGAAGCAATAGCTAAATCTAATAAACCATTATTAATTATAGCTGAAGATATTGAAGGAGAAGCTTTAGCAACATTAGTAGTTAATACAATGAGAGGTATAGTTAAAGTAGTAGCTGTAAAAGCTCCGGGATTCGGAGATCGTAGAAAAGATATGTTACAAGATATTGCTATATTAACATCAGGTACAGTTATTTCAGAAGAAATAGGTCTTACATTAGAAAAATCATCAATAGAAGATATGGGTCAAGCAAAAAAAATTGTTATAACTAAAGATACAACAACAATAATTGATGGCATTGGTAATACAAAAATAATTAAAGGAAGAATTAATCAAATTAATCAACAAAGAAAAGAAGCAACATCTGATTATGATCGTGAAAAATTACAAGAACGTATAGCTAAATTAGCCGGTGGTGTTGCTGTTATAAAAGTTGGTGCAGCAACTGAAGTTGCTATGAAAGAAAAAAAAGCAAGAGTAGAAGATGCTTTACATGCTACCAGAGCTGCTGTAGAAGAAGGTGTTGTTGCTGGGGGTGGAGTAGCATTAATTAGAGCCGCTAATAGTATTTCTGAATTAAAAGGTTTAAACGAAGATCAAAATGTTGGGATTAAAGTGGCACGTAGTGCAATGGAAGCACCATTAAGACAAATTGTAGCAAATGCGGGCGAAGAACCATCAGTTATAGCTAATAAAGTAAAAGCAGAGAAAGGTAATATAGGTTATAATGCCGCTACTGAAAAATATGGAAATATGATAGATATGGGTATTTTAGATCCTACTAAAGTAACACGTTCAGCATTACAATATGCAGCTTCAATAGCTGGTTTAATGATAACAACTGAATGCATGGTAACAGATTTATCTAAAGAAGAAAAAAATGAGATAAATAATAACGGTGGTATGGGTGGTGGTATGGGTGGTGGTATGGGTGGTGGTATGGGTGGTGGTATGGGTAGTATGATGTAAATTTCATAAATATTAATTTACTTTATTTAATCAACCCCTTTTTATAAAAGGGGTTGATTCAATATATATATATATAATTAATTAATAAAAAAAATAAAAAAATAATATTTAATAAATTAATATTTATAAAAAAGGACTTAATAAACTAAATAAAAATTCTAAAATACGATGCCAACAAGGTCTTTGTAACCATATATTATTATTAACAATATTAGAATTAATCATATAATTTTTATGAATAATAAATAGTTCTTTATTAACATTAATATTATCAATAATTAATACAATCTCAGAATTAAGCCAAAAACTACGCATATCTAAATTTGCTGTACCAATCAAACTTAATTCATTATCTATTAACATACTTTTAGTATGTAACAAACCACCCTTAAATTGATATATAAAAACACCAGCATTTAATAAATAAGAAAAAAACCATCTACTAGCCCAATATACAAGTAACGAATCATTATACAATGGAATAATAATATGAACTTCTATATTACGTTGAGCTAATGAACAAATAGCATATAAAATATTTTTACTTGGAATAAAATATGGTGTTGCAATGACTAAACGTTCACGAGTAGAGTAAATAGAAATTAAAAATGATTTATGTATTAAATTATCAGAAAAACCCGGCCCAGAAACAACAATTTGAAGAATATGATTAGAGAATTTATTAAAAGTTTTTATATTAAAATCATAAGGTAATAAAAAAATTTGCTCTCCAGTTTCCATATCCCAATCTAAAGAAAAAATAATATTCATAATTATAACAATAGGTCCTATTAAACGAATCATAATATCTATCCATTGACCAATACTAATAAGTTTTTTGAAAAAAAAAGGATCAACCATATTCATACTACCAATATAAGCGACATAATTATCGATTAATATCATTTTCCTATGCTGACGAGAATCAATTCTATGTAAAAAAATACTTAAAAAATTTATACTCATTACTTTTAATATATGTATACCTGCATTTTGCATTAAAATAAAATAAGAAGAACAAAAAAATTTAATACTACCAATAGCATCTAACATTAAACGACAGTAAACACCACGAATAGAAGCAGATATCAAAGCTTCACAAATTTTATCAATACCCCCACCTATTTGCCAAATATAAAATATTATTTCAATATTATTTTTAGCACAATTAATATCATGAATAATAATATTTATAATATCATTATAATCAATTAATAAATTAATTTTATTATTCTTAATACCATATATACCTTGTTTATAATAAAATAACTTAAATAAAGATTTTTTTTTTAAAATATTTTTAAAAATAAAAAATTGTCTATATTTTTTAATAAAAATATAAAAATTTAAGCTAAAATTATATGAACTATAAATATAATTCAAAATATATTTTATAAAAAAAAATACATAAAAAAAAAATAAATAATAAAAAATTTTAAGTATATTAAAAAAAACCAAAATAAAATAAAAAAAAATATTAAATTTTTAAAAATAATTTGAAATATCATACCTAAAAGTAATAACCAGTAACTAAACAATAGTAACCAATTAATAACAATATAAGGTATATTCATAAAATAAAACCTTATAAATTTATATTTAAAATATTTAATAAAATTAATTCAAAATTTAATATTATTAAATTAATAAAAAATAAAAATATAAAAATTTATTAATATAATATATGTATATAATAATTTTAATTAAAGTATAAAATAAAATGAAAAAAAAAATTCACCCAAATTATAAAATAATTAATGCAAATTGTTCTTGCGGAAATATTATTAAAATTTATTCAACTATAAATAAAAATTTAAATTTAGATGTTTGTAATAAATGTCATCCATTTTATACAGGAAAACAACGCATTATAAATACAGGGGGTAGAGTAAGTAAATTTAATAAACGTTTTAATTTATTTAATAAAATTAAATAAATTTTATTTTTTAAATAACTTTAATAACGATTAATTTTTCGTTTGTTTAAAGTTAAATATTTTTTACGTAATCTTATTGACTTAGGTGTTATTTCAACTAATTCATCATTATTAATAAATCCTAAGGCTTGTTCTAATGACATTTTTATTGGAGAAACAAGTGATATAGCTTCATCAGACCCAGCAGCACGCATATTAGTTAATTTTTTGCTTATTAAACAATTAACTGTTAAATCATCACTACGATTATTTATACCAATAATTTGTCCTTCATAAACTTCTGAACCATGACTTATAAATAAATTACCTCTATTTTGTAAATTATAAAGAGAATAAGCAACAGCTTTACCTTCGCTATTAGAAATTAATACACCATTACGTCTTTGACCAATTTCATCTATATATGCTTTATCATAGTGACTAAAACAAGAAAACATTATACCAGTACCAGATGTTATTGTTAAAAAAATGTTACGAAAACCAATAAGTCCACGACTAGGTATTAAATATTTAATACGAACATAATCTTTTAGATTTAAATTCATATCTTGAATTATACCCTTACGAATGCCAATTTCTTCCATTATTAATCCTTGATATTGCTTTTTTATATCTAAAATTAATAACTCAAAAGGCTCATGTTTAATATTATTTAAATTATGAAAAATAACCTCAGGACGAGAAACAGAAAATTCAAAACCTTCACGACGCATGTTTTCAATAAGAATAGATAAATGTAATTCACCACGACCAGAAACAAGAAAAGTATCTAAGTTTTTAGTTTCTTCTAAACGCAAAGCAACATTATGAATACGTTCTTTATTTAAACGATTAAAAATTTGACTTGAAGTTAAAAATTTTCCTTCTTTACCACAAAATGGAGAATTATTAACACTAAATAAAACAGAAATAGTTGGCTCATCTACAACAAGTGGAGGTAAAACTTCTAAAAAATTAGAGTCACAAATTGTATCAGATATATTACATTTACCCAAACCAGTTAATGCAATAATATCACCAGCTTTAGCTGATTTACATTCAATAAGCTGAAGGCCTATATAACATAAAACTTGATTAACTTTAACAATACGATGTGTTCCTGAAACATCAATGATAGTCACCACTTGATTAGTTTTTATAATACCCCTTTTAATACGACCAATACAAATAACACCTAAATATTTATCATAATTAAGTTGTGTAATTTGCATTTGAAAAAAACCATCAATATCAACATTAGGAGGTGAAACATATTTAATAATTGATTCAAACAAAGGTGACATATTTTCTTTCATATTTTTATAATCAAAACCAGCAACACCATTAATTGCAGAGGTATAAACAACAGGAAAATCAAGTTGATCATCGGTAGCATCTAAATCAATAAACATATCAAAAACTTGATTTAATACCCAATCACACCTTGACCCCACTCGATCAATTTTATTAATAACAACTATTGGTTTTAATCCATAATTAAATGCCTTACGTGTAACAAATAAAGTTTGAGGCATCGGACCATCAACAGAATCAATTAATAATAAAACCGAATCCACCATAGACATTATTCTTTCAACCTCACCACCGAAATCAGCATGACCAGGAGTATCAACTATATTAATACGATAATTTTTCCAATTAATAGAAGCATTTTTAGACAAAATTGTAATACCACGTTCTTTTTCTAATTCATTAGAATCCATTATACGATCAATAAAATTATAACTTTTTTTTAAAACACCAGATTGTTTTAAAAGTTTATCAATTAAAGTAGTTTTACCATGGTCAACATGGGCAATAATAGCAATATTACGAATATTATCAATCAAAATTAATATTCCTAAATTTTATTATAAATAAAGATTAAATTTAAAATAATTATTAAAAAAAAAAAAATAAAAAATAAAATTTTTAAATATAGAAATATTAAAAATTAAATAAAAAAAGATTTTAACGTAGGAAAAAAAACAACATCACGTATATTTTTACTATTAGTAAATAACATTATCAATCTATCGATACCAACACCCAAACCAGAAGTAGGTGGTAATCCATATTCTAAAGAAGTAATATAATTTTCATCATAAAAAATATTTGTATTATTATCTATATTTTTAATTTTTAATTGATTAAGAAAACGCATTGCTTGATCCTCAGAGTCATTTAATTCAGAAAAACCATTACCAATTTCATATCCATTAATAAAAAACTCAAAACGATCAGAAAAAAAAGGATTTTCATTATTACGACGAGCTAAAGGTGATACTTCAATAGGAAAACTAGTAATAAATGTAGGTTGAATTAAAAATTTTTCAATAATTTCTTCAAATATTTTAGTTTGTATTTTACCTAATTCCCAATATTTTTCTATTTTAATACCAATAGATTTAGCAAATTTAATTAAATAATCAATATCATCTAACATTTTAAAATTAATTTTAGGACAATAATAACATATAGCTTCTTTCATAGTCATTCTAACAAAAGGTGGATTAAAATTTAATAATTTATTATCATATTTAATAATATTACTATCTAATATATTTTTAACAAGATTCAAAAAAAAATCCTCTAAAAATATCATCATATCAATATAATCAGTGTAAGCCATATATAATTCAATTGTAGTAAATTCTGGATTATGACGAGATGAAATACCTTCATTTCTAAAACTACGATTCATTTCAAATATTCTCTCAAAACCACTAACAATCAATTTTTTTAAATAAAGTTCTGGAGAAATACGTAAATACATATCAATATTTAATGTATTATAATGAGTAATAAATGGACATGCATTTGCACCACCAGGAATAGAATGCATCATTGGTGTTTCTACTTCTATAAATTTATTTTTTATCATAAAATATCTAATTTCAGATATGATTTTTGATCTCATTTTAAAAACTTTTAAAGATTTACTATTTGATATCAAATCAAGATATCTTTGACGATATTTAATCTCTTTATTAACTAAACCATGAAATTTTTCTGGTAAAGGACGTATTGATTTAGTTAGTAAATATATTTTATAACAACGAACAGTAAGTTCACCAGTTTTAGTTTTAAATAATTTACCACTCGCTCCCAATATATCACCAATATCAAATTTTTTAAAATATTTATCATAATTAATACAAGAAATATTTTTACGAGCAATATATAATTGTATTTTACCACCTATATCCTTTAATATAATAAACGAAACTTTACCCATAATTCGTCGATTAATAATTCTTCCTGCAACATTAACTTTAATATTCAATTTTAATAAATTTTCATTATTTATATTACCATAAATAGAGCGTAATTTATCAGAAATAGCATTTTTACGAAAATTATTAGGAAAAGCTGTGGTTTCTTTGCGTAAATTTAATAATTTTATACGTCTAAAATTTGTTTCAGTATTTAAACTTAATGATTTATTTTTTAACAATATTTTTTTCATATCAATATCTCATAAAAACAATTTTAAACTAGCTTTAATAAATTTATCTAAATTACCATTTAATACATATTGCACATTACGTATTTCTAAACCAGTACGTAAATCTTTAATAAAAGAATTATCAAATATATATGACCTAATTTGATTACCCCAACTAATATTTAACTTAGTAGATTCTAAATTAAACTTTTTTATATTTCTTTTTTTTAATTCAAATTTATACAATTTTAATTTTAATTTTTTTATAGCTTTATTTTTATTTACATGTTGAGATCTATCACTTTGACATTGAGTTACAATATTAGTAGGTAAATGAGTAATACGTACAGCTGATTCAGTTTTATTCACATGTTGACCACCTGAACCAGAGGAACGATAAATATCTATACGTAAATCATGTGAATTAATCTTAATATCAATATTATTAATAATCTTAGGATAAACGAAAACAGAACAAAATGAAGTATGACGTTTACTAAAAGAATTAAATGGACTCTTACGTACTAATCTATGTATACCCGTTTCAGCATTTAGTAATCCATAAGCATAATCACCAACTATTTTAATAGTAATAGACTTAATACCTAAAGTTTCTCCTGCTGATTCTTCTATAATTTTAAAATTAAAATTATGCATTTCTAACCAACGTACATACATTTTAAATAAAATAAAAGCCCAATCTTGAGATTCTATTCCACCAGAGCCAGATTGAATATCAATATAACAATTGTAATTAAAATATTTATTTTTGTAAAATAATAATTGTAATTCTAATATATTAATATTAGATTCAATTAAATTTATTTCACATAAAATTTCAGAAAAAATTTTAATATTATCTATTATAAATAATAATTCTAAAATATTTGCAATATCTATTAAATTAAGTAAAATAAAATCTAAATTATCAAAAATCTCATTTAATTTAAATAACTCTTTATTTAAAAAATTTAAAAAATCTAATTTATTAAATAAATAAACATATTTTAAAATAAATACTATTTTATAAAAAATTTTTTTTTTTAAATTAAATTTAAAGACACCTCCCAAAAAATAAAACTCTTTTAAATAAATTTTTAATATTATTCTTAAATAATTTAATTTCTTCCATAAATTATAATTCTCTAGTATATTAATATTTAAAAATTTAACTTTTAATTATAAAAAAAATTAAAAAGAATAAATTTTATTTTTCTTTATCATATAAATTATTTTTTTAAAATTTTTATCATAAATATAATTAGTATTTAATAAATAATTTTTAATTAAAATATCCGATAATCCTAATAAACGAACAAAAGTTTTTTTTTCATTATCATTAATAAAATCATAACGTTTTTTAAAAAAACACATAATAATAATATCTAATTCAAGCATACCACGACGACAGGCCCAATATATTCTTGATTTATCTTTAATATTTATCATTATTATTACCAATATTTTTTTATTAAAAATAAAATAAGAAAAAATAAATGTTTAATATATATTTTCCATCTTTTTTACCATCACCTTCATACAATCTACCATTAACATTAATATCTCTTGAAGAATGGTCATTAATAACAATTAAAGGTTTTAATGCTATTAAATATATACAAAATCAACTCACATGTAACATAAATTCATTGAGCAATAATAAACATTGTTTTTCAGCTCATTGTAATAATAAAGGAAAAGTAATTGGATGTATGTCTGTATTTTATTATAAAAATAATATTTCATATATAATAAGAAAAAATGTAAAAGATAATCAAATTAAAAATTTTAAAAAATATGATATATTATCAGAAATTAAAATTGATAAAAATGAAAAAATAATATTACTTGGCTTAGCTGGTTTAGAAGCAACTATTACTTTAAATAAAATTTTTAAAAAAATACCTAATTTATCTTCATCTGTTATTAAAAATAAAGATACAACAATAATATATTATCATTTACCATCACCAAGATACATATTAATAACTACATTAAAAACATGTAATATATTAATTAAAAAATTAAAGAATATAGTAATATTTAATAATAGTAAACAATGGTTAGCATTAGATATTGAAGCAGGATACCCAATTATTGATTTAATTAATAGTGAAAAATTCATTCCTCAAACAATAAATATTAACAAATTAGAAGGAATAAGTTTTAATAAAGGATGTTATATAGGACAAGAGATAATAGCAAAAACTGAATATTTAAATATTAATAAAAAAACATTATACTTAGTTGAAATTAATAAATTAAAATATATACCAAAACTAAAAGGCTCTTTAAAAATTAAAAAAAATAAATATTTGAATAGAATAGGAAAAATACTAACTATATGTATATTAAATAATGGTAATATATGGTTACAAATAATATTAAACAAAAAATTTAATTTTAATAAAAATTTGTTAAAATATTAAAAATAAATTTATTAAGTTTTAATATATATATATATATATATATATATTAACTTTATAAAAATAAAATAAATTTTATTTTTATCATAAAATAAATATTTATTATAAATAATAATATTTAATTTTTTTTAAATTTATATTAAAAAAAATTAATAAATTATATAATCATCAACTTTAAATGGTAAATTATATAATTTTTTTAAACGATTATAATTACGTTTTTTATGATAAGCATAACCAGTACCAGCTGGAATTAAACGTCCAACTATTACATTTTCCTTCAAACCACGTAAATCATCACGTTTACCAGCTATGGAAGCTTCAGTTAAAACTCTAGTAGTTTCTTGAAATGAAGCAGCAGAAATAAATGATTCAGTGGACAAAGAACCCTTTGTAATACCTAATAAATTACGTACATAATTAATTTCCTCCATTCCTTTTTTTTCTAATCGATTATTAATTATTTTAATACGAGAATATTCTACTTGCTCACCTTTAATAAAACAAGAATTACCACCACTAATAACAGTTACTTTACGTAACATTTGTCTAATAATAACTTCAATATGTTTATCATTAATTTTAACACCTTGAAAACGATAAACATTTTGTACTTCATTAACTATATAATGAATTATTTCGCGTTTACCACGCAAACGTAAAACATCTTGCATAGATTCTGTACCATCGGATATTACATCACCTTTTTTAACATAATCTCCTTTTGATATATTCAACATACGCCATTTAGGAATCATTTCTTCATGAAAACTATATTTATTTTCTTCAGTAATGATTAAACGAACTTTACTTTTTGTTTCTTTGCCAAATGAAATAACACCACTAATTTCAGCTAAAATAGCTAAATTTTTAGCACAACGAGCTTCAAAAATATCTGCAACACGAGGCAAGCCACCAGTAATATCCTTAACACTTACTATATCTTTAGATAAACGAGCTAAAATATCACCAATAATTACTTTAACACCATCTTCTAATTGAATAATAGCTCCGATAGGTAAAAAATAACAAGCAAATAAATTAGTACCAGGAACAATTATATTTTCTCCATTTGAATCAACAATATCAAGAAAAGGACGTATATTTCTTTTACTAACAGTACGCTCAACAGCATCAATAATACGTAATGAAACTAAACCAGTTAATTCGTCAACTTGACGAATAACAGTTTTTCCTTCTATAATATTATTAAATTTAACAAAACCATTTACTTCTGTAATAATAGGTATTATATATGGGTTCCATTTAGCAACAGTTTCACCAATAACAACTTTATCAGCATTAAATTTATTAATTAAAGCACCATAAGGTACCTTATAACTTTCACGAACACAACCAATTTTATCTATCACTATAATTTCAGAATTACGTGATACTAAAATTGATTTACCTGTATTATCAACAATAAATTTAGAATTAGTAAAGTACATAGTACCATTACTTTTTATACAAACACATGACTCTGCCATTGAACTTAATGCAGCACCACCAATATGAAAAGTACGCATAGTTAATTGTGTACCAGGCTCACCAATAGATTGAGCTGCAATAACTCCTATAGCCTCTCCTTTATTTACCAAATTACCACGTGCTAAATCACGACCATAACAATGAGAACAAACACCAAAATTAGTGTTACAAGTAACAACAGAGCGAACTTTAATTTCATTTATAAAATATTTTTTTAAAATATTACATAAATTTTCATCAAGTAATGTATTTCTATATATTAAAACATAATTCTTATCATAAGGATTAATAACATCCTCTAATAAAACTCTTCCTAAAACTCTTTCATACAAAGGTTCTTTAATATCGCCAAATTCAATAATTGATTTAATTGTAATACCAACAAAAGTACCACAATCATTTTCAACTACTACTAAATCTTGTGCTATATCAACTAAACGACGAGTTAAATAACCAGAGTTAGCAGTTTTAAGAGCTGTATCAGCTAAACCTTTTCGAGCACCATGTGTAGAAATAAAATATTGCAATACATCCAATCCTTCTTTAAAATTTGCAGTGATTGGTGTCTCAATTATAGAGCCATCAGGTTTAGCCATCAAACCTCGCATACCTGCTAATTGATGAATCTGAGCAGAAGAACCACGAGCACCCGAATCTGCCATCATAAAAACACTATTAAAAGATAACTGATTTATTTTTTTATTATTATAATTTTTAGCAAATTCAATAGATAAATTATCCATTACAGCTTTTGAAATATACTCATTAGTAGCAGACCAAATATCAATAATTTTATTATAACGCTCAGTTGAAGTTATAAAACCAGAATGAAACTGTTTTTGAATATCAATAACTTCTTTTTCAGATAAATTAATAATTTCATTTTTTTTATTAGGTATCAAAATATCATCAATGCTAATTGATAAACCAGAACGAGCAGCATACTTAAACCCAATGTACATTAATTGATCTACAAAGATAACAGTTGGTTTTAAACCTAATATACGACAACTAACATTTAATATTTCAGATATATCATCTTTATTTAAAATTTTATTTATTAATGAAAATTTTAAACCTTTTGGAACTATCATCCATAAAATAGAACGCCCTATAGTTGTATCAACTATATATTTATTTTTAATATATTTATTATTTATAATCTCATATTCAGTAATTCGAACTTTAACCTTTGCATTTAATTCAGCTATACCTAAACAATAAACACGCTCAGCTTCTTTTGGCCCAGTTAATATCATACCTTCACCCTTACCATTAAAACAATCTCTTGTCATATAATAAAGACCCAAAACTATATCCTGAGATGGTACAATTATTGGTTCTCCATTAGCAGGTGATAAAATATTATTAGTAGACATCATTAAAGCGCGTGCTTCTAATTGAGCTTCTAATGTAAGTGGAACATGTACTGCCATTTGATCACCATCGAAATCAGCATTATAAGCAGCGCAAACTAATGGATGAAGCTGTATAGCTTTACCTTCTATTAAAATAGGCTCAAAAGCCTGTATTCCTAATCGATGTAAAGTAGGAGCTCTATTTAATAAAACCGGGTGTTTACAGATAACATTATTTAATATTTTCCAAATAGCATCATCATTTCGTTCAACCATTTTTTTAGCAGCTTTAATAGTAACAGCCAAACCACTTAACTCTAATTTATTATAAACAAACGGTTTAAATAATTCTAAAGCCATCATTTTAGGTATACCACATTGATTTAATTTTAAACAAGGCCCAACAGTAATTACTGAACGACCAGAATAATCAACGCGCTTACCTAGCAAATTTTGACGAAAACGACCTTGTTTACCTTTAATCATATCAGATAATGATTTTAAAGGTCTTTTATTAGAACCTAATATAGCACGATTACGACGAGTGTTATCTATTAAAGCATCAACAGCCTCCTGTAACATTCTTTTTTCATTACGAACAATAATGTCAGGAGCAGAAAGATCAATTAAACGTTTTAATCTATTATTACGATTAATTACACGACGATATAAATCATTAAGATCAGAGGTTGCAAAGCGACCCCCGTCAAGAGGAACTAATGGTCTTAAATCAGGGGGTAAAACAGGTAAAACATTTAAAATCATCCACTCTGGTTTATTACCAGATTTAATAAATATTTCAAATAATTTAATACGTTTAATTAAACGCTTACGTTTTGTATCAGAATTAGTATATTTTAATTCTTTTCGTAAAAAATCACATTCAATTTTTAAATTCATATTTTGAAAAATAAATTGAATAGCTTCAGCGCCCATTCTTGCATCAAAATCAACACCAAACTCTTCAACAAAATTAAAATATTGTTCTTCTGTTATTATGTCATACTTAGAAAGATTACTTAAACCACTATTAATTACAATATATGATTCAAAATATAATACACGTTCAATATCACGTAATGATATATCTAATAACAAACCAATACGAGAAGGTAAGGATTTTAAAAACCAAATATGAGCAACTGGAGCCGCTAATTCTATATGACCCATGCGTTCACGACGAACTTTTGTTTTGGTAACTTCAACACCACATTTTTCACAAATTACATCATAATGTTTTACACATTTATATTTGCCACATATACATTCATAATTTTTCATTGGTCCAAAAATTCTAGTACAAAATAAACCTTCTAGTTCTGGTTTAAAAGTACGATAATTAATAGTTTCTGGTTTTTTTACCTCACCAAAAGACCAAGAACGAATTACTTCAGAAGATGACAAACCAATTTTAATAATATTAAATTCTTTTAATTTATTATATTTTTTAGAAAAAATAAGTAAATTTTGCACAAATAATATCCTATTATAATTAAATTAAAAAAAATAACTAAATTAATCTTCTTCAAGATTAATATTTATACCAAGAGATCTTATTTCCTTTAATAAAACATTAAATGATTCTGGTATGCGTGCCTCCATAACATAATTACCATCTATTATATTTTTATATATTTTCGTTCTACCATTAATATCATCAGATTTAACTGTAAGCATTTCTTGTAAAGTATAAGCAGCACCATAAGCTTCTAAAGCCCAAACTTCCATTTCACCAAAACGCTGACCACCAAATTGTGCTTTTCCACCTAATGGTTGTTGAGTAATAAGACTATAAGAACCAGTAGAACGAGAATGCATTTTATCATCAACTAAATGATTTAATTTTAACATATACATATATCCAACAGTAACTGGTCTTTCAAATTTTTCACCTGTGCAACCATCAAATAGATTTATTTGACCAGATGTTGGTAACCCAGCTAATTGTAAAAAAGCTTTAATTTCTTTTTCTTTAGCGCCATCAAAAACTGGTGTTGCAATTGGCATACCATTTTTAAGATTTTCAGCTAAAAATAAAATCTCTTTATCTGAAAATTTATTTAAATCTACAGATTGATCAATATTATCACCTAAATCATAAACTTTTTGAATAAATTCTCTTAATTTAAATATTGATTTATTTTGCTTAAGTAATAAATTGATTTTATCACCAATACCTTTAGCTGCCATGCCTAAATGAACTTCTAAAATTTGACCTATATTCATCCTAGAAGGAACTCCTAATGGATTAAGAACAATATCAACAGGAACTCCTTTTTCATCATAGGGCATATCCTCAACTGGAATAATTTTAGAAATAACACCTTTATTACCATGGCGCCCAGACATTTTATCACCTGATTGTATTTGTCTTTTAACAGCTAAAAAAACTTTAACAATTTTCAAAACACCAGGTGATAAATCATTTCCTTTAAACATTTTCTGTTTTTTGTAATTAAATTTTTTTATAAATTTATATTTTAAACTATTTAATTGATTTATGATATATTTAAATTGTTTTTGTTTAACAGAATTCATCAAATTTAAATTTAACCAATGTTTCCGTTTCAATTTATTTAATATTTCTGATTTAATACCAATAGATATTAAAAAATTTCTAATATAATCAAAAAATATATTTTCATAAAATTTAAAATCTTCATCTATTAATTTTTTAATATCATTTATTTCTATATCTTCAATTTTTAATGTACGCTTATCTTTTTTTATACCATCACGGGTAAATACTTTAACATCAATTACTGTTCCAAAAACACCATTAGGAACTCTTAGAGAAGTATCCTTAAAATCAGAAACTTTTTCGCCAAAAACAGCACGTAATAATTTCTCTTCTGGGTTCAACTTTGTTTCTGTTTTAGGTGTAATTTTTCCTACTAAAATATCACCACTATTAACTTGAGCACCAATATAAACAATTCCAGAATCATCAATTTTTAAAATATCAGATTTTCTTACATTAGGTATATCAGCAGTAATTTCTTCAATACCTAATTTAGTATCACGAGCGATACATAATAACTCTTGAATATGTATACTTGTAAAACTATCTCTTTTAACTACATTTTCAGAAATTAACATAGAATCTTCAAAATTGTATCCCTTCCATGGCATAAATGCTACACGCATATTTTGACCAAGAGCTAATTCGCCCAAGTCTGTTGATGGACCATCAGCTAATACATCACCCTTTTTAATAGATTCACCCATAAAAATACAAGGAGTTTGACTTATACAAGTATTTTGATTAGATCTAGAGTATTTTATTAAATAATAAATATCAATATTTAATTCACCAGAATAAATTTCATTAATGTTAACATTAACAATAATACAAGTAGAATCTACATATTTAATAATACCACCACGTTTTGCTAAAATAGTAATACCAGAATCAATTGCCAAACAACGTTCATTACCAGTTCCAACTAAAGGTTTATCAGTATATAAAGTAGGAACAGCCTGACGTTGCATATTTGAACCCATGAGAGCTCTATTAGCATCATCATGCTCTAAAAAAGGAATTAATGAAGCACCAATTGAAACTATTTGTTGAACTGATACATCTATATAATTAACACTTTTATAATTAAATAAATTAGATTCACCTTTATGTCTGCAAACAACTAAATTATCTATGAAATATAAATTTTTATTGATATTACTATTCGCTTGAGCTATAATAAAATTACCTTCTTCAATAGCAGATAAATAATGAATACAATTAGTAATTAAACCATTTTTTACAAATCTATAAGGTGTTTGTAAAAAACCAAACTTATCTACCTTAGCATAAATAGCTAATGAGTTAATAAGACCTATATTAGGACCCTCTGGAGTTTCAATCGGACACATGCGTCCATAATGAGTCACATGTACATCACGAACTTCAAAACCAGCTCTTTCTCTATTTAAACCACCTATTCCCAAAGCAGAAATACGACGCTTATGTGTGATTTCAGATAAAGGGTTACTTTGATCCATAAATTGAGATAATTGACTAGAACCAAAAAATTCTCTTAAAATAGATGAAATAAACTTAGCATTAATTATATCCTGAGGCATTGATTTATATAAATCACCTAATGATAACCTTTCTTTAACTGAACGCTCTAAACGTATTAATCCAATACGAAATTGGTTTTCAATCATTTCACCAACAGAACGAATACGACGATTACCCAGATGATCTATATCATCAATTTCATTTTTATTTTTACCATTACGGATATCAATAAGTTTTTTTATTATTTCAATAATATCATATTTATTTAAAATATTAGACCCAAAAGAATTTTTATGTAATAATGAACGATTTATTTTCATCCTACCTATTGAAGATAAATCATAATGACCATCCAAAAAGAATAAATTTTCAAAAAACAATTCAGCTGTTTCACGAGTAGGTGTTTCACCCGGTCTTACAAATCTATATATTTCTACTAAAGCACTTAATCGATCAAAACTTGGATCAATACGAAGTGTTTCAGAAATATAATCATTATGATTAATATTATTAATAAATAAAGTTTCAATGTATTTATGACCAAATTTAATAAGTTTTTTTAATAAATCAATTGTTATTTCAACATTAGCAGATATAATTATATTACCAGTAATTTCATCAAAATAATCTTTAGAAACAATTTTACCTAAAATATATTCTTTAGAAATTTTAATATAAAAAACTTTATCTTTTCTTAATTTAGTTATATGTTCTTCATTAATTTTATAACCTTTTTTTACATAAATAAAACCATTAGATTCAATATTAAATGGAGCAATTTGATTAATTAAACGTTCAAACACCAATTTCATTTTATATTTTTTATTTTCTATAATAAAGATATCTTTTTCAAAAAACATATCTAATATTTGACTAACAGTATAATTTAATGCTCTTAAAATAACAGTAGCTGGAAATTTACGACGACGATCAATGCGAGCATATAAAATATCTTTATAATCAAACTCAAAATCAAGCCACGAACCTCGATATGGAATTATACGAGCATTATATAAAACCTTTCCTGAAGAGTGCGCCTTACCTTTGTCGCTATCAAAAAAAACACCAGGACTACGATGTAATTGTGAAACAACAACACGTTCAATTCCATTAATAATAAAAGTACCATTATTAGTCATTAAAGGAATTTCACCCATATAAACTTCTTGATTTTTTATACATTTAATTTTATTTACAGATGTATCTTCTTCATTAATAACAAAACGAATTTTAACAAGTAAAGATGCAGAATAAGTCAAACCACGATATTTACATTCTTCAGGATTAAAAATTATTTTATTTAATTTAAAACTAACATATTGTAATTCAGAACCACCATTGTAATAATACATAGGAAATACAGATAATAAAGAAGATTCCAAACCACATTTACCTTTAGAATTATATCTAATAAATTTATTAAAAGAATCAATTTGTATAGAAAGTAAATTAGGAATATCAATAATTTTTGGAAATTTAGCAAAACTTTTACGTATACGTTTTTTTTCAGTGTTAGAATAAATCATAAAATTCCTTAATTTAATTAATAATTTAATATTTATTTTAAAATAATATTATATATTATATATTATAATATTATAATATTATATTATATAATATAATATAATATTATAATATTATATTATATAATATAATATAATATAATACAATAAAGTTATATTTGATATAGAATATAAAATATAATGTAATATATTTATTATATAATAAAAAATATATATATTATTAAATAATAATATATTTACTTAATATCAACTAAAGCTCCAACTTCTTCTAAAGATTTTTTTAAAACTAAAGCATCATTTTTATTTATCCCGCTTTTAATTAAAACAGGAGCAGACTCTACAAGATCTTTAGCTTCTTTCAGACCAATACCAATTATGCTTCTTATAAATTTAATTACTGCTATTTTATTGGACCCTATTTTACTTAAATATACATCAAACTCTGTTTTTTCTTCAACAATTTTATTTTCCTTATTATTTAAAGGAACAGGTGATACAGATGATATACCAAATTTTTTTTCTATCATAGATACTAATTCAACTACATCAGTGACAGACATATTAGCAATAGTATCTAATATTTGTTGTTTTGTAACATGCATACTATTTTCCCTAAAAAAAAATTAAAATCAATTATTTTTTTAAATATTGTTTTAAACAAATAAAAGTTCTAATTAATTTAATTAATGATATATCTTTAATAATATTTATTAAATTATTAATAGATTCTTTTAATGAAGGGATAGATGATAACCAATCTATTTCTTTTTTTTTTATTAAAATTTTACCATCGAGAAATGCTGCTTTAATTTTAAAAGAAACACCATTATTTATAAAATATTTAAATATACGAGCAGCGGAACCTGGATGTTTTTTTGAAAACGCAACAACTATAGGTCCTTTTAATAAAGGATTTAATAATTCAAAAGGAGTATTTTTAAAAATAAGATGAATAAGATTATTACGAATGACAGAAACTAAAACATTATTTTCATAACTAAGTTTACGTAATTCATTCATTTTACAACAATTAACACCACGATAATCTACAATAATTACAGATAATACCTTATTAAGAATTCTACTAATTTTAAATACGATAGTTTTTTTTTCTAAAAGATTTAATAACATAAATTTAAAACCTTAAATTAAAAAAAAAAAAAATAATTAATAATTTTTTAAATAATACAGTCAATAATTATTGTATTTTAAAATATATTTTATAAAATGTAAATAAATAATTAAATATTTTTAATAAATAAACTATTTTTATTTATAATTAAACCTGGTCCCATAGTTGTAGACAAAATTATTTTCTTAATGTAAATACCTTTAAAAGAAATAGGTTTAATTTTTATTAATGAACAAATAGCTGTTTCAAAATTTTCTTTTAATTTAATTATTTTATGATTAATTTTACCTATAGTAAAATGTACAATACCATATTTATCATTACGATAACATATCTGACTAAACTTAATATTTTTAACTGTTTCAACAATATCTCTAGTAAGAGTACCTAATTTAATATTAGGCATTAAACCTAAAGGACCAAGAATTGATGAAACTTCATTTACAATATACATTAAATCAGGAGAAGAAACAATAATATCAAAACTAAATTTACCACTTTTAATTAAATTAACTAAATTATTAGTACCAACAAAATCTACCCCAATTTTTTGCAATAATTTTAAATTTATTCCTTGAGCAAAAACAGCAATTCTTAAATTTCTATCTAAATTATTTGGTAATTTAATAAAATTAAAAATATTTTGATCTGATTTTTTAACATCTATACCTAAATTAACTGAAACATCAACACTTTCAATAAAATTTACATAAGAAAAATTTTTAAGCAAAAATAAAGCTTTTATAATATTAAATTGATTAGCAAAAAATATTTTTTTATTAAAACCGGTTTTATAATTATTTAATTTAAACATTTTAATCCTTTACAATTATACCCATAGAATTAGCAGTACCTATGATAGAACGAGACATTGATTCCAAAGTACGACCTGTCATATCAACAGATTTCATTTCAGCAATTTTAATAATCTGTAATTTATTTATTTTACCAATTTTTTCTTTATTTGGCTTACTAGAACCAGATTTAATATTTAAAATTTTTTTTAATAACACAGAAGCAGGAGGAGTTTTTATTATAAATGTAAAAGAACGATCAGAGTAAACAGTAATAATAACAGGAGTAGGTAAACCTTTTTCTATATCTTTAGTTTTTGTATTAAAAATTTTACAAAATTCCATAATATTTACACCACGTTGACCCAGAGCAGGACCAACCGGAGGAGTTGGTTTAGCCATACCCGCAGGAATTTGTAATTTAATATAAGATTGTATTTTTTTTAACATATTAATTCCTTTTATAAATTTAAAAAAAAAATAAACAATTACAAATTTATTTTTTACTTATTTGATTAAAATTTAATTTTACTATAGTAGATTTACCTAAAATTAATATCAAAACTTTCAAAAAATTATTTTTATAATCTATTTCTTTAATTGTACCAGTAAAATTAATAAAGGGACCATTAATTATATTAACCAAAGAACCACATTTAAATTTATCTTTTAGATGAGATTTAATAAAATTATTATTTATATGAAACATTACAGTTTTAATTTCTTTATCACTTATAGGTAATGGAAAAGAAGAATCCCCACCAACAAAACCAATAACTTTGGGAATGTTACGTATCATACAAAAAACATTATTATTAATAAACATTTTTATAAAAATATATCCCGGAAAAAATTTACGTTTAATATTAAAACATTTTCCCTTACGAATTTTAGTTATATTCTCAATAGGAATTATAATTTTCCCAAAAAACTCATGAACATTATTGATTTTTATAATTTTTTTTAGAAATAATAAAACAATCTCTTCACAACCAGATATAACTCTAATTACATACCATTTTTTTTTTAACTTAAGCATTTTAAAACCTCAAATTATAAAAAAATGATATTAAAAAAAGCAAAATACTATCTATAGACCATAAAATAAATGAAATAATTAATATAAATAAAATTACAATTAAAGTAATATATAAAGTTTCTTTGTAAGTTAACCAAGTTATACTAACCAACTCATTATATATTTCATAGTATAATTTAATAATTAAATTAATATTATATAAAAAAATTAAAAAAAAAACAAAAAAAAAAAAAAAAAATTAAAATTATCATATTATAATAAATATTAAAAAAATAAAATCATAATAAAAATCATAATTAAATTATATAATAATTTAATAAAAAATTTAATTTATTTAATAAAAATAAAAAAAAAATTAAACTAAAATTTTAGAAACAATACCAGCTCCAACGGTTCTACCACCTTCACGAATAGCAAAACGCAAACCATTATCCATAGCTATAGGAGCAATTAAATTAACTGTCATTTTAGTATTATCACCAGGCATAACCATTTCAATACCTTTAGGAAGCTCAATTGTCCCAGTTACATCTGTAGTACGAAAATAAAACTGAGGACGGTATCCTTTAAAAAACGGTGTATGACGACCACCCTCATCCTTTGTTAAAATATAAACTTCAGATTCAAATCTAGTATGTGGCTTTATAGAACCTGGCTTAGCTAATACTTGCCCGCGTTCAACTTCATCACGTTTAGTACCTCTTAATAATATTCCAACATTTTCTCCAGCACGACCTTCATCTAAAAGTTTACGAAACATCTCAACACCAGTGCATATTGTTTTAACAGTTTTTTTTAAACCAATAATTTCAACATCTTCCCCAACTTTAATAATACCTCTATCTACACGACCAGTTACAACTGTTCCACGACCAGATATAGAAAACACATCTTCAATAGGTAATAAAAACGGCTTATTAACAACACGATTAGGTTCTGGAATATAACTATCTAAAGCATCTGCTAATTCAAAAATTTTATTAATCCAAACTTTATCACCTTCTAGCGCTTTTAAAGCTGAACCTCTAATAATTGGAATTTTATCTCCAGGAAATTCATATTGAGAAAGTAATTCTCTTATTTCCATTTCAACTAATTCTAATAATTCATCATCATCAACCATATCGCATTTATTCATAAAAACAACAATATAAGGAACGCCAACTTGACGACCTAATAAAATATGTTCACGAGTTTGAGGCATGGGTCCATCAGTTGCTGCAACTACTAAAATTGCACCATCCATCTGAGCAGCTCCAGTTATCATATTCTTAACATAATCAGCATGACCAGGACAATCTACATGCGCATAATGACGAATTTTAGTATCGTACTCAACATGAGAAGTGTTAATTGTTATACCTCTTTTTTTTTCTTCTGGGGCATTATCAATCTGATCAAAAGAACGTACATCACCACCATAAACTTTAGCGAGAACAGTAGTAATAGCAGAAGTTAATGTTGTTTTACCATGATCAACATGACCAATGGTGCCAACATTAATATGTGGCTTTATTCTTTTAAATATTTCTTTAGACATTATTTACCTCTACAAATTATAAATATATCAACAATATTAATATTATATAAAATAATGCTGATAGGCAGTTTTGAACTGCCAACCTTACCCTTACCAAGGATATGCTCTACCGAAATAAGCTATATCAGCATAGCGAACAATGGGAATTGAACCCATATTAACAACTTGGAAGGCTGTAGTAATAACCATTATACGATGCTCGCATTATATATATATATATAAAATTTTAATTTATTTAAATTAAATAAAATGGTGGGGGAAGGATTCGAACCTTCGAAGTTATCAACGGCAAATTTACAGTCTGCTCCTTTTAACCACTCAGGAACCCCACCTAATAAAAATAAAATACCGACAGAAGGAATTGAACCCTCAACCTACTAATTACAAATCAGTTGCTCTACCAATTAAGCTATATCGGCAATTATTATTAATATAAATTATTTTAACATATTAAATAATAATTGTAAACTTAATTAAATTAATATATTTTATTATTTAAAATAAATCAAATTTTTTAAAAATTAAATATATGATGAAGACCAATAAATAAACCATTGTTTATCTAAATTAAAATTAATTTTTCCTTCATGGGTTACAAATACACCAATTGCAGAAATTAAAATTTCATTATAAAATAATAATGGTATTATTTTACGTTGCCAAATTGGAATATTTAATTCTTGCCATAATTTTTTTAATTTACGACCATGAATTTTACCAACAATATATATTAAACCACTCGCGGAACCAAAACGTATAGAAACTTTTTCATTTAAATAAGGCGATCTAACTAAAGTTATTCCATAATAATTAAATACAATATTAGAAAAATTATAATCTTTATTAAAAAAAAAATTTTTTCTCCATTGTATATTATTAAATAAACATATTTTATTTATATAATTAATATCAAAATTTTTATATATTGATAAAAATGAAACAGTATCTATTATGTTTTTACATAAAACACCTAATTTAACAGGTAATCTTAAAAACATATCAGATAATGACCATTTAATTATTTTTTTTTTTATATTATAAATATGATAAATTGATAATATATATAGTCTATCTTGAAAACGTCTAATTTGCCAATCTCCAAATTGAAAAACAGCAATAGAATCAATTTTACTAAGGACAACATAATTCCATAAATATATTAAATTTTTACTAGAAGGCATTTTTAAACCCAAAAAAATAAACCAACGACGCAATATAGCATTTCTTTTAATAACACTCATTATTTTTAACTCTGATAAATTTATTGAACCATCAGAATAAATTAATAAATTCAAAGTATTTGATAATAATTCATCTAATAATAATTCTTGTTCAGCACAAAGTTTAGAACTACGTAAAACAGATCTATTAAACCACGGCCAACGTTTATTTAAAAAAGGTATAATTTTTAATCGAATAAAATTACGATCAAAATTTAATAAATAATTACTCATATCTTCAATCCAATGAAGTTGACGCTTAACAGCATATAATTTTAAAAATTTTTTATTAAAATCTAAAAAAGGTCGTATTAATCTGTATTGATTACAAAATAATTTATCTTTAACCATTCCAGATAAACCATGAGGTCCGCTTCCTCGTTTTAATGCTAAAAATAATGTTTCAACTTGATCATCTTTATGATGAGCGGTTAACAATACCTCACCATATTTTAATTTAGATATTAAAGTTTTATAGCGTATATTACGAGCAGATGATTCAATGTTACATGATGAATAAATATTAATATTTACAGAAATTACTTCACAAAATAAATCATATTTTTTACACTGAGCAATACAATGTTTTTCCCAAAAATCAGAATATTTATTTAAATTATGATTAATATGAATAACTCTAAAATTAAAAATTGGAATATTATAATCTTCATTTAACAAAACTCTAAAATTTTTCAAGCAATATAAAATATCTAATAATACCGTAGAATCCAAACCACCGCTAAAAGCTAAAACTAAAGAATTATAAGAAATTATACAATTTAATACTTTTTTATAAAAAAATTTTAATATATTCTTATTAAAATCATTTTTCATATAAATAAAAATCCTAATTTATAAAAAATATTCTATTTCTTTAAATAACATATTAAATAATATATAATTTAAAATTAATAACTAATTAAATTTTAATATAACATTATCACAACCTAACATTATTCGTAATTTATTTAATAAATCATCAGATGGGGTTATATTATATATTTTATTAAGAAACAAACGAATATATTTATTATTTTTTTTTATAAAAAAAAATATAGGAATAATAAAATCTAAAATATTAAATTTTAATAATAATAAAATTTTATCTATATATTTTTTATTAAACATAATATCATTTAAATAAATATAAAGACCTTTAGAATATTTCACACGAGCCTCAATAATATTCATAAATTTATAAGCAACAATTTTATTTACATTATTTATAGAATCATATTTAATTTCACCTTGAACTATAAAAACAATATTTTTTTTTAAAAAAAATTCATACTTTTTAAAAACATTTTTAAATATTATTACATCTAATTTAAAAAAATAATCACTTAACACACAAATACCAATTCTATTACCATTTTTAGTAATTATAACACGTATAGATTCAATTAAACCTAATACAGAAATTATTTTACCATTGTTAAAATAATTAATATCTTTAATTCTAACATTATTAGTATAATACTTTATTTCAGATAAATATTGATTAATTGGATGATTAGTTAAATAAAAACCAAGAGTTTCAAATTCTCCATCTAAAATATATTTTAAAGAAAAAGATTTAAATTTATTAAATTTAATTAAATTAGTTTCTAATTCCTTAAAAGAAAAACCAAACATATCTTTTTGACAACTAATTTCAGATTTAATATGTTGATCAACAATCTTAAAAAAAAAATCTATAGAGTTTATCAAAAATAAACGATCAGAATTTAAACAATCTAAAGAACCAGAGAGTATCAATTGTTTTAAAACTCTTTTATTAAATTTTTTTATATTAACCCTCATAAATAAATCTATTAATTTAGAAAATTTACCATATTTATTACGTGCTTCAATAATAGATTCTAAAGCTATTTTTCCAACACCTTTAATTGCACCCAAACCATAAACTATATTACCATAACAATCAACATAAAAATAATATTGCCCATTATTAATACTTGGTGGTAGAATTTTAAGATTCATACGTAAGCATTCATGTATTAATAAAGATAATTTTTTAGTATTATCCATATCAGAACTCATAGCTGAAGACATAAATTCAGCAGGAAAATTAGATTTTAACCATAATGTTTGATATGAAATTAACGCATAAGCAACAGAATGAGATTTATTAAAACCATATCCAGCAAAATTTTCCACTAAATCAAAAATTTTCATAGATAATTTAGTATCTATATTAATAGATTTAGATCCATTTTTAAATATTAAACGTTGTTTAACCATTTCTTTAGGTTTTTTTTTACTCATAGCTCGACGTAATATATCTGCATTACTCAAAGTATAATTAGCTAATACTTGAGCAATTTGCATTACTTGTTCTTGATATAAAATTACTCCATAAGTTGATTTAAGTATAGGTTTCAATAATTTATGCTCCCATTTAATATCAGGATAATAAATAACTTCTTTACCATGTTTACGATTAATAAAATTATCTACCATGCCAGATTGTAATGGACCAGGACGGAATAATGCAATTAATGCAATAATATCTTCAAAGCAGTCAGGCTTAAGACGTTTAATCAAATCTTTCATACCTCGAGATTCTAATTGAAATACTGACATTGTTTCTAATCTATTTAACATATTAAAACTTTTTTTATCATTTAATGGTATATTACTAATATTAATTAATTTAATACCTTGATATATATTTTTTTTATTAATATTATTTAAAGTACGATCTATAATAGTTAAAGTACGTAAACCAAGAAAATCAAATTTAACTAACCCTGAATATTCTATATCATCTTTATCAAATTGAGTCACAGGATAATTACCATATGAATCATAGTATAAAGGTGAAAAATCAATAATTTTAGTTGGTGAAATAACAACACCACCAGAATGTTTACTTACATTCCGTATAACACCTTCTAATTTACAAGCCATATCGATTATAATTTTTACATCACCATCAGTATTATAAAGTAAATATAATTGCGATTTAAAAGTTAAAGATTTTTTCAATGTAATACCAATATTTCTAGGTATTAATTTAGATATTTTATCTACAAAATTATAAGAATATCCTAATACACGACCAACATCACGAATAACAGCTTTTGCTGTCATAGTACCAAAAGTAATAATTTGTGAAACTGCATCACGACCATATTTTTCACTAACATGTTCAATTACTAAATCACGCTTTTCCATACAAAAATCAACATCAAAATCAGGCATAGATATACGTTCTAAATTAAGAAATCTTTCAAATAATAAATCAAATTTTATTGGATCAATATCTGTAATTTTTAAAACATAAGCAACAAGAGAACCAGAACCAGAACCACGACCAGGTCCTACTAAAATATTATTATCTTTAGACCATTGTATAAATTCCATAACTATTAAAAAATAACTAGAAAAATTCATTTTATTTATAACATTTAATTCAAAATTTAAACGTTGTTCATAAATTTTTCGTTTTTTTAACATATAAATATTATTAATAAATCTTTCTTCTAAACCTTTAAAAGCACAATTAATAAAATATTTTTCAATAGGTATTGTGCCTGTTGGAAATTTTGGTAAAAAATAACCATTATTTAATATAGTAACATTACAACGACGGGCAATTTCAACACTATTGATTAAAGCTTCAGGTAAATCAGAAAATAATGAAATCATTTCTATTTCATTACGCATGTATTGCTGTGAACTATAATTACAATTTATAGTTTTTTTTTCATTTAATATATATCTATTATAAATAGCAACACGTACTTCATGAGCTTCAAAATCATTAGAATCAATAAAACGAACATCATTAGTAGCAACAATTGGTATTTTATATTTACTAGCTAATTTAACAGCAATACGTAAATAATTTTCTTCATTAAATCTACCTGTGCGAATTAATTCAATATAATAATTGTTATAAAAATATTTTTTATAAAACACTAAACATTCTTTTACTCTTTTAAAATCATTACATAATAAATATTTACCTAAATCACCATTAACACCACCGGAAAGTAAAATTAAACCATCATTTAAATTTATTAACCAATCTCGCTTTATAATAGGACCCCTTGTGTCATAACCATATTTATAAGATTCAGAAATTAATAAAGTTAAATTTTTATAACCAATATTATTAGAAGCTAAAATAGTTAACTCAAACAAATCATCACACAAAACAGAATTTTTAACTAAAAAATCAGCACCAACTATTGGTTTAACACCATAATGATGAGTAATGTTATAAAATTTAATTAATCCAAAAAAATTAGTAAAATCAGTAATAGCTAACGCAGGCATATTCATAGAAGAAGCTCTTTTAACAAAACTTTCAATATTATTTAACCCATCTTTTATAGAATACTCAGTTCTTAAATGCAGGTGAACAAAACGTAATTTATTCATAATTAATACCATTTATAAAATTTTAAAATAAATATTAATATATAAATATATTTATATTAAATATTATAAAATATAAAATTATCAAAATTTTATTAATTCTAATTCTTTATTTAATAAAATTTTATTAATTTTTTCTATAGAAACATCAGTTAATTTTTGAATTTCTTTATTTAAATCATACTCATTATCATTAGTAATAATTTTTTTTTTTAAAAAATTTTTAACTTTACTATTAGCATGTCTACGTATATTACGTATTAAAATACGTGTATTTTCAGCCTCTAAGCGAACAACTTTTATTAAATTAGATCTTCTCTCTGAAGTTAAAGAGGGAATGGGAACATAAATTAATGTATTAACAATATAAGGATTAAGACCCAAATTTGATGATAAAATAGCTTTATTTACCAAAGATATTAAACTATGATCATAAACAGTAACAATTAATTTATTTAAATTTTTTATTTTAACTGAACAAAGCTCATATAAATAAATTTGTTTACCATAGTATTCTAATTTAATATCATTCAATAAACCAGAAGAAACACGATCTGTTCTAATTTTATTAATATTATTATTAAACAAATTAATACATTTTTTCATACTAAATTCAGATTCTTTAATAATTTTATTAAACATTTATACCTCATATATAAAATTAAAATTTTTAAAATATTATATAATTAAAGTACCTTCTTTTTTACCCAATATTATTCTATATAAATTGCCTGGTTTATTTATATTAAAAACACATATCGGTAAATTATAATCTTTAGCCAAAGCAAAAGCAGTTGAATCCATAATTTTTAAATTTTTATCAATAGCATATTTATAACTAATTTTATTATAAAATTTAGCATTTAAATATTTTAAAGGATCTGCAGAAAAAACACCATCAACTTTAGTCCCTTTAAGAACTATATCAGCTTTGATTTCTATACCTCTCAAACATGCAGCAGAATCAGTTGTAAAAAAAGGGCTTCCAGTTCCAGAAGCAAAAATTAAAACATATTTTTTACATAATAAATTATTTATTTCAAAATAATTAAGATTTTTACAAATATTATTTAATGGAATTGCAGAAATAATATAAGAATTAATAAAAATTCTGTGTAAAGCATCTTGAATAGCAAGACTATTCATAATAGTTGCAAACATTCCAATTTGATCTCCTATTACACGATTCATTCCTAATTTTACTAATTCAACACCTCTAAATAAATTACCGCCACCTATAACTATACCTATTTGGACACCTAAATTAATAATATCTTTTATTTCATTAGATATACGATTCAATACATTCATATCTATACCAAAATTATTTACACCTTGTAAAACTTCACCACTTAATTTAAGTAAAACTCGATCATATTTAATTTTAAAATTCATTTATTATATCCTTAATTTAAAAACTAATTTATTTCCTCACCTAATTCAAATCTAATAAAATCATTAATAATAATATTATGTTTATTTAAAATTTGACCTACAGTTTTATTTGTATCCATTATAAAAAACTGATTAATTAATACAATATTATTTATAAATTTACACATACGACCTTTAATTATTTTTTTTATAATTTTATCAGATTTAATATCTTTACTAGATTTATTAATAATATTTAATTGTATTTCATACTCATTATTTAAAATGTCAATTGGAATATCATCTACATTAATATACTTTGGATTATTAGATGCAATATGCATTGCCAAATATTTTGTTATTTTATTTCTAATTTTATTAGAAGAAAATAATACACCTATGCGTGAACGATGTAAATAAATTTGTAAAAAATCACCGTGTAATACACCAAACCTACGAATATTAATATTTTCACCAATTTGCGATATTAAATTCAAACGATCTTTTTTTAATTTTTCTTTCAATATATTTATATTTATTAATTTTTTATTCTTAAGTTCATTTAAAGCTGTATTTACCACTTTCTTACCAAATTTTTTAAACAAATTATTTCTAGAAACAAAATCAGTTTCACAATTTAATTCAATAATAACTCCATATTTATTATTTTTAGAAGTTTCAGCTAAAATAATACCTTCATTAGTAATTCTATTTAATTTTTTTAAAATTTTAATTTTTCCAGATATACGCATATTATTTATAGCAATTTTAATATCCCAATTAGATTTTATTAAAGCTTTATTACAATCTAATATACCAGCACCAGTAAGTTCTCTTAATTTTTTTATTAAATTATAATTAATATTATTCATTAGTCTTTCCAAAAAAAAATTTAAAATTTAATAAACTTATTAATATTTAAAAACAAAATTATTTTATATCAAATTATAAAAGAAAAATTATTGTTCTTTAAAAACTAAAGATATAATATTTAAATATAAACTAATAGCTTTAATAGAATCATCATTACCTGGAATAACATAATCAATATAATCAGGATTAGAATTAGTATCAACTATAGCAAAAACAACAATACCCAAATTATTAGCTTCTTTTATAGCAATATGCTCATGTTTTGCATCAATAACAAATAATGCATCAGGAAGAACATTCATATTTTTAATACCACCTAAACTATTTTCTAATTTATTCAATTCATGTAAACGTAATGATGATTCTTTTTTAGTTAATTTTTTAAATGTACCATCTTTAGATTGTATTTCTAAATCCTTTAAACGATTAATAGACTGACGAACTGTTTTCCAATTAGTTAACATACCACCCAACCAACGATGATTAACAAAAAATTGATTACAATTAACAGCAGTTTTTTTTATTAACTTACTTGCATTATTTTTAGTACCAACAAACAAAACCCTACCTTTGTGTGAAATAACCCTCTTAAAAGCAATCAATGCTTCTTTAAACATAAATAATGTTTCTTCTAGATTAATAATATGAATTCTATTATAAACACCAAAAATAAAAGATTTCATTTTAGGATTCCAATAACGAGTTTGATGACCAAAATGAACACCAGCTTTAAACATATCATTAATAGTAATATTAATCATATTTAACACCTTAATATTAAAAATAGTTATTATCAATATTTAAAAAAATAAATTATTAATTTAATAACTTATTTAAATTATAATTAAAAATATATATTAAAATAATAATTTAAATATATAAATACTTATTTTATTTTATAAATTATAATAAAAATTAATATTTTATAAATACTTAAGTTATAAAATAATATATTATAAATTTTTTAAAAAATATAATAACATTAAAATAAAATTATAATTTAACAATTAAATAGAGGATTTATGATTAAAGAAAAAAATATAGAAATACAAGGTATTGTTATAGACGCATTACCAAATACAATGTTTCGTGTAAAATTAGAAAATAAACATACAATAATAGCATACATTTCAGGAAAAATGAGAAAAAATTATATTAAAATATTAAAGGGTGATAAAGTAACAATTGAAATGACAACATATGATGTAAACAAAGGTAGGATAATATTTAGGTCTCGTTAATATTAAAAATATAAATTTAATATAATTTAATTAATATTTTTTAATGTTTAAATAAAAACTCATTAATACATTGAAGACCAACAACATTTTCATTTTTAATTGTACGAATTAATTTTACACCCTGGGTATTACGACCAATAATATTAATTTCTAAAACTTTAATACGAACAAGAGTACCAATATTAGTAATAATAATAATTTGATCATCATCATTAACTTGAACAGCACTAACAACTTCACCATTTCTTTTACTTACTTTTATAGAAATAACTCCTTTAGTGGCTCTTGATTTAATTGGATATTCAGTTTTTAAAGTACGTTTACCATACCCATTTTTGGTTACTGTAAGAATTGAACCTGAACCATTAGAAATAATTAAAGAAACAACATGATCTCCTTTAGTTAAATTAATACCACGAACACCAGTTGCAGATCTACTTAAATTTCGTACTTTATTTTCATAAAAACGCACAACTTTACCATAAGAAGAAAAAAGCATTATTTCATCATTAATTTTAGTTAAAGCAACACCTATTAATTCATCACCTTTATTTAATTTAATAACAATTAAACCAAAACTACGCGATCTATTTAAATCAAATAAGAGAGTTTTTTTTACTATACCATTACTAGTTGACATAAAAACATAAATTTCTCTTTCTTTTTTATATTTATATTCTTCCATTGATAAAATTGCAGTAATACGTTCATTTTTTTTTAAAGACAATAAATTAACTATTGGTTTACCACGAGAAACACGACTAAATTCTGGTAATTTATAAACTTTTATACAATACATACGACCAAAACTAGAAAATAATAAAATTGAATTATGAGTATTAGTAACTAACAAACAAACAACAAAATCTTTGTTTTTAATATTAACTGCTAACTTTCCTTTACCACCACGATGTTGAGCCTCATAGTCAACCAAAGGTTGATACTTGATATAACCTAAATATGATAAAGTTACTACGACATTTTTTTTATTAATTAAATCTATAGTTTGCAAATTTACATCACTATTTATAATTTTAGTACGACGCAAATCATTATAACTATTTTTAATTAAATTTAACTCTTTACGAATAATATTAATTAAATAATAAGAATTTTGTAAAATAAAACTTAATTTATTTATTTTTAAATATAATAATTTATATTCATTAAATAATTTATTATACTCTAAATTAGTTAATTTATGTAAACGTAAACCTAAAATAGATCGCACTTGATAATTAGAAAAATAATATTTATTTTTATATAAAGAAGATTTAAATTTTAAATATTTTTTATATAAATTAAAACATTTATTACATTCTAAAATAAATGAAATATCATTTAATGACCAAAGCTTAGATAATAATAGTAAATTAATATCTAATGTAGATCTTGATTCCTTAATTAATTTAATTATAAAATTAATATTTATTAATGCAATTATTAATCCTTCAAGTATATGTAATCTTTTGTAAGCATTACGTAATTCAAAAATAGTGCGACGAGTTACAACTTCACGACGATGATAAATAAAATATGATAAAATATCTTTAAGAGATAAAATTTTTGGCTTACCATGACATAAAGCAACCATGTTTATACAAAAAGACACCTGCAATTGACTTAAAGAATAAAGATTATTTAAAACTACTTTACCTATAGAATCACGTTTAATTTGTATTACAATACGTATACCATCTTTATCAGATTCATCACCAAAACTGCTAATACCTTCAATACGCTTTTCTTTAACTAAATTAGATATTTTTTCTATCAACCTAGATTTATTTACTTGATATGGAATTTCATATATAATAATATTTTCACGATTATTTCTAATATCAATTTCTATTTTAGCACTAGCACGAACATAAATTTTACCTTTACCTGTATTATAAGCTTTTCTTATACCATCTTTTCCATTAATAATAGCAGCAGTAGGAAAATCAGGCCCTGGAATATATTTCATTAAATTATCAATACTTATATTTTTATTATCAATATAAGCTAAGCAACCATTAATAACTTCAACTAAATTATGAGGAGGAATATTTGTAGCCATACCAACTGCAATACCCGTAGCTCCATTTATAAGTAAATTAGGAATTCTAGTAGGCATAACATTAGGGATTTTTTCACTACCATCATAATTAAATACAAAATCTACAGTTTCTTTGTCTAAATCAAATAATAACTCATGAGCTATTTTTGACATACGTATTTCAGTATAACGCATTGCAGCAGCAGAATCACCATCAATAGAACCAAAATTACCCTGACCATCTATAAGAACATAACGCAAAGAAAATGATTGAGCCATACGAACAATTGCATCATATACAGAATTATCTCCATGAGGATGATATTTTCCTATAACATCACCAACTATTCTAGCAGATTTTTTATAAGATTTATTCCAATAATTTCCAAGTATACTCATAGCAAACAATATACGACGATGAACAGGTTTTAAACCATCTCTAACATCAGGCAAGGCTCTACCAATAATAACAGACATAGCATAATTAAGATAAGAACGCTCAAGTTCATCTTCAATATTAATTAATTTAATTAAATTATTCATAATATATAAATCCTTTAATAAAAAACAAATAAAAAAAATAAAATTTAATAAATTTATAAAAATAATAGTATACTTTTTTTAAAATTTGTTTATAATTAAATTTTAGTTAAAAAATTTAAATTAAAATTATAAAATAGGTATAAAATTATGATCCAAAATTTGTTAATCACAAAAAGAAATGGAAAATTAGAATTAATTAATTTAAATAAAATTAATAAAATAATTATTTGGGCTTCATCAGGATTAAAAAATATTTCCATTTCAAAAATAAGATTAAAATCTCAAATTCAATTTTATAACAAAATAAAAACTAGTGATATAAATGAAATCTTAATTAAATCTTCAGCAGATTTAATTTCTTATAAAAAACCAGATTATCAATATCTAGCAGCAAGACTTGCAATATTTAATTTAAGAAAAAAAGCTTATGGTCAATTTAAACCACCTAAATTAAAAGATCATATTGAAAAATTAGTCAAAATGGGTAAATACGATAAACATTTAATTAAAGATTATAATTCAGATGAATTTAAAACAATGGATAAATTTATCAACCATTGGAGAGATATGAATTTTTCATACGCAGGTGTTAAACAACTTGAAGGCAAATATTTACTACAAAATAGAATAACTGGTGAAATATATGAAAGCGCTCAATTTTTATACATATTAATAGCAGCTTGCCTTTTTTCTAAATATCCTAATAAAACTAGAATGATTTATATCAAAAAATTTTATGATGCTATATCAACATTCAAAATTTCATTACCAACACCGATCATGGCCGGTGTAAGAACCCCAACTAAACAATTTAGCTCTTGTGTTTTAATAGATTGTGATGATAGTTTGGAATCTATAAACGCAACATCAAGTGCTATTGTTAGATATGTATCTCAAAGAGCAGGAATAGGTATAAATGCAGGTAAAATTCGTGCTGTAGGAAGCCCTATAAGAAATGGTGAAGCATTTCACACTGGTTGCATCCCATTTTATAAACATTTTCAAACAGCAGTAAAATCTTGTTCTCAAGGAGGAGTGCGAGGAGGAGCAGCTACATTATTTTACCCTATATGGCATTTAGAAGTAGAAAACTTATTAGTACTTAAAAATAATAGAGGAGTAGAATCTAATAGAGTAAGATATATAGATTACGGTGTACAAATTAATAAATTAATGTATCTTCGTTTAATTAAAAATGAAAATATTTCATTATTTAGCCCATCAGATGTACCAGAGCTATATGATTCTTTTTTCGCTGATCAAAATAAATTTGAAAAACTTTATTTAAAATATGAAAAAAATAAAAATATTAGAAAAAAAAAAATAAAAGCAGTAGAATTATTTTCATTAATGATGAATGAAAGAGCTTCAACAGGGCGTATTTATATACAAAATGTAGATCATTGTAATACACATAGCGCATTTGATTATAAAATAGCACCTATTCGTCAATCTAACTTATGTTTAGAAATTACCTTACCAACAAAACCATTAGAAAATATTAATAATAAAGAAGGTGAAATAGCATTATGCACTTTATCTGCATTTAATCTTGGTGCAATAAATAACTTAAACGAATTATCTGAATTGTCTGAAATTATTGTACGTGCTTTAGATGAATTACTTGATTATCAAAAATATCCAATAATAACAGCAAAAAAAAGTGCAATAAATAGAAGATCACTTGGTATAGGTGTTATTAATTACGCTTATTATATAACTAAAAAAGGTTTAAAATATTCTGATGGCAGCGCTAATAATATAACTCATCGTACATTTGAAGCTATTCAATATTATTTACTTAAAGCTTCTAACAAACTAGCAAAAGAAAAAGGACCTTGTGCATTATTTTATGAAACTAAATATTACAAAGGAATATTACCAATAGATACTTATAAAAAAGATTTAGATAAAATTATTAACGAACCATTACATTATCCATGGGAAAAATTAAGAAAAAATATTAAAAAACATGGATTAAGAAATTCTACTTTAACAGCATTAATGCCATCAGAAACTTCATCACAAATATCTAATTCAACAAATGGTATTGAACCTACAAGAGGATTAATAACAATAAAAGCATCAAAAAATGGAATTTTAAGTCAAATAGTACCTGAAGTTATTTCTTTAAATAAAAATTACGAATTATTATGGGATATGCCAAATAACAATGGATATTTAAATTTAGTAGGAATAATGCAAAAATTCATTGATCAATCAATTTCAGCAAATACTAATTATGACCCATCTAATTTTCCTAAAAAAAAAGTACCCATGAAAAAATTAATTGAAGATTTATTAATTGCATATAAATTAGGAATTAAAACACTGTATTATCATAATACAAGAGATGGCGCAAAAGATGACCAAGAAGATATACAAATAAATTGCGAAAGTGGTGCTTGTAAAATTTAAATAAATAAATAATAAAAAGGATAAAAAAAAATGAAATATACAACTTTTTCACGTAATAAAAATGATCAATTACTAGAACCTATGTTTTTAGGTCAACCAGTAAACGTATCTCGTTATGATCAACAAAAATATCCAATGTTTGAAATGTTAATTGAAAAACAATTATCATTTTTTTGGCGCCCAGAAGAAATCGATATATCAAAAGATTCTATTGATTATCAATCTTTACAAAAACATGAAAAACATATTTTTATAAGTAATTTAAAATATCAAACATTACTAGATTCAATTCAAGGAAGAAGTCCTAACATAGCTTTATTACCTTTAATATCAATACCTGAATTAGAAACTTGGGTAGAAACATGGGCGTTTTCAGAAACTATTCACTCAAGATCATATACACATATTATAAGAAATATATTTAATGACGCTTCTTTAATTTTTGATGATATTGTTTCTAATAAAGAAATTATAAAAAGAGCTAAAGATATATCATATTATTATGATAATTTAATAGAAATAACACATTTATATCATTTATTTGGAATTGGAAAACATAAAATAAATGGTAAAATTATAAACATAAACTTACATGAAATAAAAAAAAAATTATATTTATGCTTGATTAGTATAAATGCACTAGAAGCAATTCGTTTTTATGTAAGTTTTGCGTGTTCTTTTGCGTTCGCTGAACGTGAAATAATGGAAGGAAATTCTAAAATTATAAAACTTATTGCAAGAGATGAAATATTACATTTAACTGGAACACAATATATATTAAATTTAATGAAAAATGGTAAAGATGATCCTGAAATGGTTGAAATTGCAAAAGAATGTAAAAAAGAAAGTTATGATCTATTCTATTTAGTATCTACTCAAGAAAAAAATTGGACTAAATATTTATTTAAAAAAGGGTCAATGATTGGTTTAAATCAAGATATTCTTTGTCAATATGTTGAATACATTACAAATATACGTATGAAAGCAATAGGATTAAAAAATATATATAAAATAACATCAAATCCAATACCATGGATAAATTCTTGGTTAAGCTCAGATAATGTACAAGTTGCACCACAAGAAGTAGAGGCAAGTTCATATTTAACAGGACAAATAGATTCTGAAATAAATACAGAAGAACTTAGCAAATTTGAAATATAAAAATATTTATAATTTTAATTATAAAATTATGTTTTTTTTAAGAGTTGCTAATTTTATTTATATAAATAATACTTGTATATTAATTTAATTTATAAAATTATACAAGTATTAGGGTCGTTAGCTCAGTAGGTAGAGCAGTTGACTTTTAATCAATTGGTCGCAGGTTCAAATCCCGCACGACCCATAAATTTTATAAATAAAAAAATTAAAATAAATTAATAAGATAAATTATTAAAAAATTTTTTAACTTCATTAAAAAAAATTTTAGATTTAGGATTATTTTTACCATACATATCTAAAAAACTTTCATTTAATTTTTTAAATAATATTTTTTGTTTATCATTAAGTTTAATAGGAGTTTCTACTATAACCCTACATAACAAATCACCTTGACGACCTTGACGAATAGATTTAACACCCTTACCCTTCATACGAAATAATTTACCAGTTTGTGTTTCATGAGGAATTTTAAGTTTAACTCTACCATTAAATGTAGGAACTTCAATCTCGCCACCTAATGCTGCTGTGGAAAAATTAATAGGAACTTCACAATATAAATTATTATCTTTTCTTTCAAAAATAAAATGTTTACTTACTTGAACCTGGACATATAAATCACCATCTGAAGAACCATGTATACCTGATTCGCCCTCACCAGTTAATCTTATTCTATCACCAGTATTAACACCAACTGGTATTTTAACTGTTACTATTTTAAATTTTTTTACACGTCCCTCACCATGACATTTATAACAAGGTTCTTTAATTCTTGATCCCTGACCATAACAAATCGGACATGTTTGTTGAACTGTAAAAAAACCTTGACGCGTTTGTATATTACCTTGACCTTGACATTTTAAACAAGTTGTAGCAGAAGTTCCTAATTTGGCGCCACTACCATTGCAAATATTACATTCTCCAAGTGTTGGAAGACGAATTTCACGATTTATGCCCCGAACAGCTTCTTCCAAAGAAATTTCAATATCATAACGTAAATCAGCTCCGCGACTAGAATGTTTTTTTCGACTGGAACCAAAAACATCACTAAAAATATCACTAAAAACATCATTAAAATCAGCATTAGAAGAGCTATCTATACCACTATTTTCAAAAGCAGCATCACCATACTGATCATAAGAAGAACGTTTTTGTTTATTACTTAATATCTCATATGCTTTTTTAATTTCTTTAAATTTAATTTCAGCGTTATTATTACCTGGATTACGATCAGGATGAAATTTCATAGCCAATCTTTTATAAGCTCTTTTTATATCAAGTTCACTTGCATTCCTAGAAACACCTAAAATTTCATAATAATCTCTTTGTGCCATAATTTATCCTTAATTATTTGTACGGGTACTAATTATTACAAATTACCCGTACTAATATCAAAAAAAAATAATATTTGATATGCCAACTTAGGCTAATTATTTTTTATCTACTTCTTCAAAATCTGCATCCACAGCATCTTTATCTACCTTATTAGTAGTATCAGTAGTGCATTTATCTGAAGATTTTTCATTTTCTTTTTTATTTAATTCTAATAATTTATTAGCAACTTTACTTAAATTTAACATTTTAGATTCAATATCAATTTTATCTTCGTTTTTTATTGCAACATTAAGATCTTTCAATGCTTTTTCAATTACTATTTTATCATTATCTATTAATTTATCACCGAATTCTTTTAAATTTTTACGTGTATTATGTAATAAATGATCAGCTTGATTGCGAACTTGAATTAATTCTTCAAATTTACGATCTGATTCAGCATTTATTTCTGCTTCTTGTACCATTTTTTGAATTTCTTTTTCATTTAATCCTGAAGAAGATTTTATAGTAATTTTTTGTTCACGACCACTATTTTTATCTTTAGCAGAAACATGTAAAATACCATCAGCATCAATATCAAAAGTAACTTCAATTTGTGGTATACCACGTCTAGCAGGAGAAATACCATCTAAATTAAATTGACCTAAAGATTTATTATCACTAGATCTTTTTCTTTCACCTTGTAAAACATGAATTGTTACAGCAGACTGATTATCTTCTGCGGTAGAGAAAATTTGACTATGTCTTGTTGGAATAGTAGTATTTTTAGAAATAAGAGTTGTCATAATACTACCCATAGTTTCAATTCCTAAAGATAAAGGTGTTACATCTAAAAGTAATACATCTTTTACATCTCCAGCCAAAACGCCACCTTGTACAGCGGCACCAATCGCAACAGCTTCATCTGGATTAACATCTTTACGAGGTTCTTTACCAAAAAATTCAGCAACTTTTTTTTGAACTAAAGGCATTCTAATTTGACCACCTACTAAAATTATATCTTTAATATCTGATATTGAAAGATTAGCATCTTTAAGAGCCATTTTTAATGGATCCATAGTACGCATAATTAATTCATTAACAAGAAATTCTAATTTAGTTCTAGTTACTTTTAAATTCATATGTTTAGGACCTGATGCATTAGCTGTTATATAAGGTAAATTAATATCAGTTTGCTTAACAGAAGAAAGTTCAATTTTAGCTTTTTCAGCAGCTTCTTTTAAACGTTGCATCGCTAAAGCATCATTACGCAAATCAATACCTTGATCTTTTTTAAATTCATCAACTAAATAATTTATTAATTTAATATCAAAATCTTCACCACCTAAATGTGTATCACCGTTAGTAGCTAAAACTTCAAAAGTTTTTTCACCATCTACATTATCTATTTCTATAATAGAAATATCAAAAGTACCACCACCTAAATCATAAACTGCTACAATACGATTAGCATCTTTTTTATCTAAACCATAAGCAAGAGCAGCAGCGGTTGGTTCATTAATTATACGTTTAACATCTAATCCAGCAATACGCCCAGCATCTTTTGTTGCTTGTCTTTGCGCATCGTTAAAATAAGCTGGTACTGTTATAACAGCTTCATTAATTTCTTCACCAAGATAATCTTCTGCAGTTTTTTTCATTTTTTTTAAAATTTCAGCAGAAATTTGAGGTGGTGCTAATTTTTTACCTTTAACATTCAACCAAACATCACCATTATCAGAAGATGTAATTTCATACGGCATAATATTTATATCACGTTGTATTTCTTTATCTTTATAACGACGACCTATTAAACGTTTAATTGCAAATAATGTATTTTTAGGATTAGTAACAGATTGACGTTTGGCTGGTTGTCCAACTAAAATTTCACCATCTTTAGCATACGCTATAATAGAAGGAGTAGTGCGATCACCCTCACTATTTTCAATAACACGAGGTTTACCATTTTCAACAATTGCCACGCAAGAGTTAGTAGTACCTAAATCAATACCAATAATTTTACCCATACAAAATAGCCCTCCGTTAACATTATATATAAAATATAAAAATATTTATATTTATTTAATATAATTTAATTATATTAATAAAAATTATTTATAAAATTTTAATTAAAATTAAAATATTTATAAAAATTTATTTTAAATTTATTTAATATTAAATTTTTATAAATATTTTAATTTATTATTAATTTTTTTAAAAATAATGTATTATTTTTTTTTAAAAGAATCAGAAAAAATTTTATTAACAACATTAATATTTATACGAGAAAATAATATTTTTACATATTTAATTGTATGAAAATATAAAGGTAATTTGATATCATGCCAATTTAATTCAATATTAAGAAAAAACTCAACACGCTTAGATAAAGAAGGAACAATTGGTTTTAAAAAAATCATTAAAATACGAAATAATTCAATACCCATAGAACAAATAGAATGCAAATAATGAATTAATTTTTTATTTTTAACTAATTTCCATGGAGACTTTTTATCTATATAACGATTTGCTATTTTGACTAAAATAATAATTATTTTTATAACATTACTAATCTTTAATTTAGAATAAAATTCTCCAACTAATATACTCATTTTAATAAAAAATTTATATAAAGATGGCTCAGCAATTATTTTTGATAATTTATAATTAAAAAATTTATAAATAAAATTAGAATTACGAATAGCTAAATTAACTATCTTATTTACGAGATCATTATTAACTCTTTGTGTGAAATCTTCTAAATTAATATCAATATCTTCAATATTTGTAGATAATTTAGTAGAATAATAATAACGTAAACAATCAGAATCTAAATAATTTAAATAAGTACTTGCTTTAATAAAAGTACCTTTAGATTTAGACATTTTAACACCATTAATAGTAACATAACCATGAACGAATAAAAAAGTAGGTTTACGAAAACCACTAACTTCTAATATAGAAGGCCAGAGCAAACTATGAAAATATATTACATCCTTACCAATAAAATGACATAATTCAACTTTGGATGTAATATCCCAAAATTCATTAAAATCAATATTATTATATTTAAAACATAAATTTTTAAAAGAACAAATATATCCTATAGGAGCATCAAACCATACATAAAAATATTTTTTATATAAACCGGGTATCTTAAAACCAAAATATGGATAATCACGAGAAATATTCCAGTTTCTTAATCCTAATTTAAACCACTCTTTAATTTTATTAACAACTTGTTTTTGTAAAATACTTGAATTAATCCAAACTAATAATTTTTTTTTTAATGTTATGTAATCAAAAAAAATTTGTTCAGAATTATTAATAATTGGAGTATTACCAGATATTATAGATATAGGATTAATAAGATCAATAGAATTATATATCGATCCACAACTTTCACAATTATCACCATATTGATCAATTGAATAACAAACTGGACACTTACCTTTTACAAAACGATCAGATAAAAAAATATTTTTTTCAAAATCATAAAATTGAGAAACCAAACGAGATTTAACATAACCATTTTTTTTTAATTGTTTATATATATATCTAGATAATACGTAATTTTCATTACTATGTGTTGAATGATAATTATCATAAATAACATCAAAACCTAAAAAATCTTTTTGATGTTGTAAATTTATTTTTTTAATAATAAATTCAGGTGAAATATTTAATTTTTTTGATTTTAACATTATTGGAGTACCGTGTGAATCATCTGCGCATATAAAATAAACTTTATTACCAATCATTCTTTGATAACGAACCCATATATCTGCTTGAATATGTTCTAATATATGTCCTAAATGAATTTCACCATTAGCATAAGGTAAGGCACAAGTTACTAATATTTTTTTTACTATTTTATTCATATTTAAAATTTACTTTTTATTAAAAATATTTTATTAATACAAATTATATATAAATTTATTTATATAATAAAAAAATATTTTACATAAAAAAAATAACTATTATATTAATTGTTTCAATAATGTAGAAACTAAAATAGCTTTAATTGTATGTAAACGATTTTCAGCTTGTAAAAATACTATACTATATTTAGAATTGAAAACTTCATTAGTAACTTCAATTCCATCATACAAACCATATTTTTTAGATATTTTTTTACCAATAATAGTTGATTCATCATGCAAAGCAGGCAAACAATGTAAAAATTTAATATCAGGGTTATTAGTTTGATTTAATATATTCATATTTACTTGATATTTTTTAAGTAATAATATACGCTCTTCCCATATTTTTTTATTTTCACCCATAGATACCCATATATCTGTATAAATAAAATCAGCATTTTTAATACCAGAAGAAATATTTTCTGTAATAACAATTGTACCGCCTTTTTGTTTAGATAAATTTAAACAATCTGAAAAAAATATTTTATCAGGCCAATAATGCTTAGGAGATATTAAAAATAAATTAATACCTAATAAAGCTGAAGCCTCTAAAAGAGAATTACATATATTATTACGAGCATCACCAATATATACTAACTTAATTTTATTAAATTGTTTATTAGGTAACTGTTCTCGGATTGTTAATAAATCTGATAATATTTGAGTGGGGTGGAATTCATCACTTAATCCATTCCAAACAGGAACATCAGCATATTTAGCTAAAATTTCAACAGTTTTTTGTTTATAACCACGATATTGAATACCATTATATAATTGACCTAAAATACGAGCAGTATCTTTTATAGATTCTTTATAACCAATCTGACTTTGAATTTGATCTAAATAAGTAACATTAGCACCTTGGTCATAAGCAGCAACTTCAAAAGAACAACGAGTACGAGTTGACTCTTTTTCAAAAATAAGTACAATATTTTTTTTATTTAAATATGAAATTTCTTTACCAATAAATTTATCATATTTCAATTTTGAAGATAAATTTAATATATAATTTATTTCAATAAAATTTAAATCCATTAATCTCAATAAATTTCTTTTATATAAATTAATCATTTTAAATATACCTTAACATAAAAAATATTTAATAAAAAACTAAATTTAATATATTATTTTAAATAATAAAATTAAATATAAAAAAAAAATAAATAAAATAGGTTTTTTATATAAATTATATAAAAATTATAAATATTTTATAATAAATAATTAGTTTTATTAAATAATATATGTTAATATATAAAAATTATAATAATTAATATAAATAAATATAAAATATTATTTAATATTATATATTTATGTTAAACATTAAAAGATAAACCACAACCACATGTATTTTTAATATTTGAATTAATAACAATAAAACGAGAGCCTTCTAACTCTTCTTTATAATCTATATAACTACCAATTAAATACTGCAAACTCATAGAATCCACAATTAATGAAATACCTTTCTTTTTTATAATAAAATCACATTCATTAACACAATCATCTAAAATAAAACAATATTTAAAACCATTACAACCACCACCAGTAATATAAACACGTAATTTAAAATTACGATTTTTTTTATTAATAAATAAACTTTTAACTTTATTAACAGCTGATTCAGTTATATTTAATAAAGATGTAGTTTTAAAATTCATAAATATAATCTCAAATAATATAAATAAATTTTAAATATTTATATTAAATTAATAAAATTATAACTTTATATATATTTATTATAAAATAAATTTATAATTAAAATATAGATTTTTTATAAATTAAAAAAGAATAAATTTTATAAAAATTTAAACATCATAAATAATGAAAAAATATTTTAAAAAGTAATAATATAGTAATAATATAGTAATAATATAGTAATAATAAATACGGAACAAAATTTAATTAATCTTTAAAATTTTATAAAAAAAAAAAAATTTAAAATGGAATATCATCATCATCAAAATCAATAGATGAGTCATCATTTAATAAAGATTTGTTATTTTTTAAAGAATTATCTGATAAAATTTGACTAGATTTTTCAAAATTAGAATTATTTATTTCTTGTAAATTTTGATCAATATTATTAACTTTATTAATATCATTTGAATTAATATTTTTACGACTACCAAGCATTTGCATTGTGCCATTAATATTAACTATTACTTCAGTAATATAACGATCTTGACCAATTTTATCTTTCCATTTTCTAGTTTGTAAAAAACCTTCAATATATACTTGAGAACCTTTACGTAAATACTCACCAGCAATTTCTGCTAATTTACCAAATATAACTATACGATGCCATTCTGTTCTTTCTTTGTTATCACCAGTCTGTTTATCACGCCAATTTTCAGATGTAGCTAATGATATATTAGTAACTGCATTACCATTAGACATATATCTTACTATAGGATTTTGTCCAAGATTACCAATTAAGATTACTTTATTAATACCCCTAATAGCCATAAATTATCCTTAATATTTAATAATTATAAAATATAATAAATAAAAACTTTAATAAATTAATAAAAATATTTAACATATAAAATATTAAATTTATTTATAAAATTTTTTTTAACTCAATTCCTATTGTGGATAAATTACGAATTATATGAACACCTGCTTCATTTAATACAGAAAACTTATATTCTGCAGTTCCTTTATTACCATAAATAATAGCACCAGCATGACCCATTCGTTTACCTTTAGGTGATGTAATTCCAGCTATATAACTAAAAACTGGTTTATTAATATATTTTTTAATATAAATAGCAGCTTCTTCTTCAGAACTACCACCAATCTCACCAATCATAACAATAACTTTAGTTTGAGAATCTTGCTGAAATAATTTTAAAATATCAATAAAATTAGAACCTAAAACAGGATCACCACCAATACCTACACAGGTAGATTGACCCAAACCAACTTCAGTAATCTGCTTAACAGCCTCATAAGTTAAAGTACCAGATCTTGAAACAACACCCACACAACCAGATTTATGAATATAAGAAGGCATAATACCTATTTTACACTCCCCAGGAGTAATAACACCAGGACAATTAGGACCAATCATACGTACTTTAGAATAATCTAATTTAGCTTTTATAATAATCATATCTAATATTGGTATACCTTCAGTAATGCAAATAATAAGTTTAATACCAGCATCAATTGCTTCTAAAATTGAATCTTTACAAAATAAAGCAGGAACATAAATTACTGATGTATTAGCTCCAGTGTTTCTAACAGCTTCATACATAGTATTAAAAACAGGAATACCCATATAATATTTACCACCCTTACCTGGAGTAACACCACACACAATTTTAGTGCCATAATCTAATGCTTGTTTAGAATGAAAAGTACCTTGAATTCCAGTAATACCTTGACAAATAACTTTAGTATCTTTATTAATTAAAATAGACATTATTAAATTTCCTTTACACAATTAACAACTTTTTTAGCCGCATCAGACATAGTTGTAGCATTGATAATATTTAAACCACTATTAATTAAACGTTCAACACCTAATTTAGAATTATTACCTTCTAAACGAACTACAATAGGAATATTAACAGAAGTTTTTAAAATAGCTTTAATAATACCATCACTAACTAAATCACATCTAACAATGCCACCAAAAATATTTATTAATATAGCTTTTATTTTTTTATCTGAAATAATAATTTCAAATGCTTTAGTTACACATTGTTCTGAAACCCCTCCACCAATGTCTAAAAAATTAGCTGGATTACCACCATATAATTTAATCATATCCATTGTACTCATAGCTAACCCAGCTCCATTTACTATACATCCAATATTTCCATCTAAAGTAACATAATTTAAACCATAAAAAGAAGCTTCAACTTCAAATTTATTTTCTTGATTTATATCACGCATTTTACTTAAATAAGTCTGACGAAATAAAGAATTACTATCAATACTTATCTTGCCATCTAAACAAATAAAACCATTATTTTTAGTATAAACTAAAGGATTAATTTCTAATAATTCTAAATCACATTCGAAAAATAATAATAACAATCTCATAAAAACTTTAACAAATTGATTAATCTGAATTCCATTTAAACCAAGTTTAAAAGCTAATTGACGACCTTGATAAATTTGAGGACCAACTATAGGATCTATTATAACTTTATGAATAATATTTAATTTATTTAATATCTGTTTTTCAATTTCAATACCACCTTCAATAGAAGCTATAAAAACAACACGATTTATAGTACGATCTATTAATATACCTAAGTAAATCTCTTTAGAAAAATTAATAACAGATTCAATTAAAATATAATTAACTAATTGACCATAATTATCTGTTTGATAAGTAACCAAACGTTTATTAAACCAATAATTTGCAAAATTAATAATATCTTGTTTAGTATTAAAAATTTTAACAGCATTTGATTTACCTCGACCACCACTATGTATTTGACATTTAACAACCCAAGGACCAATACCAAAATTATAACTAGCTTTTTTTAATTGAAATAAATTACTAAATACAGAACCTAAGGGAACAGATAAACCATATTTATTAAATAATTGTTTTGCTTGATATTCATGTAAATGCATATTTTTTCCTTATTATAAATAATAAATAAATATATATATTTATTTATTAAACAATAAATATATTGGATTTTCTATTATATCCTTTATTTCAGATAAAAAACCAACAGATTCCTTACCATCTATAAGTCTATGATCATATGTAAGAGCTAAATACATCATTGGTAAAATAATAATTTTATTATCTTTAACCATAGGTCTATCTTTTATAGTATGCATACCTAAAATAGCACTTTGAGGTGGATTAATAATAGGAGTAGACATCAATGAACCAAATATTCCACCATTAGTGATTGTAAAATTACCGCCAATCAAATCTTCTACTTTTAATTTATTATTTTGTGCTTTTAAAACAAAATTTTTTATATTTTTTTCAATATCAGGTATAGTCATTTTATCTACATTTTTAAGCACAGGTGTTAATAAACCACGTGAGGTTGAAATAGCAATACTAATATCAAAATAATCATAATATATAATTTCATCAAGATCAATAGAAGCATTAATACAAGGAAATTTTTTTAATGCTTCTAATACAGCCTTAACATAAAAAGACATAAAACCTAAACGTATATTATAACGTTTTTCAAAAATTTCACAATATTTTTTACGTAAATTTATTACAGGTTTCATATTTACTTCATTAAATGTAGTAAGCATAACGGTTTTATTTTTTGATTCCAATAAACGTTCAGAAATACGCTTCCTTAAATTATTCATAGGTAAACGTTTTTTATTTCGATATTTTGAAGACATATGTTCAATAGAATTATAGTCAAATAAATTATTTTTTTGATCTAAAGATCTACATTTATTATTATTTTTAGTTAAAATATTACCATTTATATCAATTCCTTTAATATCTTTAACGTTTAAATCATATTTAGAAATAAAACGACGATTAGAAGGACTTAATGTAATATCATTTTTATCATATTCATCATCTTTATTCATATTAACAGTATTAGTAATATTAATATCTATATTTTTATCTAAACATAAACGACCTAAAATTTGCTTAGAAACAACAATTGAACCTTCTTTAACTAATAAATCTTTTATAGTACCAGATTCTGGAGCTGGAATTTCTAATACAATTTTATCAGTTTCTATTTCTACAAGAATTTGATCACGATTTACTATATCACCAATTTTTTTATGCCAACAAATAACAGTAGCATTTATTACTGATTCTGGGAGATCAGGAACAATAATATCTATTATGTTCATAATAAAAAAAACTCCTAAAATATTATTCAATATTTAAAGCTGTATTAATTATTTTTTCTTGTTGTGCTTGATGTATATTAAAATAACCAACAGATGGAGAAGCTGATGATAAACGACCAATATAATTTAATGTAGAATTAATCGAAATAATATTCAAAATATAATCTTTTATCCAAAACCAAGCACCTTGATTTTTAGGCTCTTCTTGGCACCAAATATAATCTTTAACATGAGTATATTTTTTTAAAATACTTTTTAAAAAAATAGATGGAAATGGATATAACTGCTCAATACGAATTATTGAAATAGTCTTTAAATTACTATTAATACATTCTTTTAATAAATCATAATAAATTTTACCAGAACAAAAAATAACTCTTTTAACAAAATTAAAATTTAAATTATTAACATCATCTAAAACAGTTTCAAATTTATTGTTTAAAAAATCATTAATATTAGAAACAGCTAATGGATTACGTAAAAGTGATTTTGGGGTTAAAATAATTAAAGGACATAACATATTATTAATAATTTGTCTACGTAAAACATGATACATCTGTGACGGAGTTGAAGGTATACAAATTTGCATATTATCTTCAGCGCAGAGTTGCAAAAATCTTTCTAAACGTGCAGAAGAATGCTCAGGCCCTTGTCCCTCATAACCATGAGGTAACAAAATTACTATATTACAAATTTGATTCCATTTTTGTTTACCAGAGCTAATAAATTGATCTATAACTATTTGAGCTCCATTAACAAAATCACCAAATTGTGCTTCCCAAACAACTAATGTATTTAAATTAGCAACAGAATATCCATATTCAAAAGCTAAAACAGCTTCCTCTGATAAAACTGAATTCCAAATTTGGAAATTACCTTGATTATCTCTTATATTAGAAAGAGGAATATAAGAATTATTACTATTTTGATCATATATTATAGCATGTCTATGAAAAAAAGTACCACGGGCAGTATCTTCACCAGATAAACGAACAGATATACCATTATCTAATAATGTAGCATATGATAATATTTCAGCAAAACCCCAATCAAAAAATTTTTTCTCATTAGACATTAATTTTCTATTTAAAAAAATTTTTTTAACTTGAGGATGAATCTCAATATCTATTGGAATATTACTAATAACATTAGCTAATTTTTTTAAACGTTTTTTTGTAAAAACATCAAAACATTTTATATTAAATTTATGATCATCATTATTAAATATATTTAAATTAATATTTGTATCATAATATTCTTTAACTAAACAACTACCTTTATCAAGACTAGAACGATAAAAATTAATAAAATTATCAGCATTATCAATTGAAATAATATTTTTATTTTGTAAATAAGTAGAATAAATTTGACGAGAAGTAGGATGATTTTTTATTTTTTTATACATTATAGGTTGGGTAACACTTGGATCATCAACTTCATTATGACCATAACGACGATAACAAACTAAATTAATCATAATGTCTTTATTAAATTTATTACGATAATCAATAGCTAAACGAACAGCAAAAATTACAGATTCTATATTATCAGCATTAACATGAAGTATAGGTGATTGTATATTTTTAATTATATCAGTACAATATTTAGTAGAACGAAGATTATTTTGAACAGAAGTAGTAAAACCAATTTGATTATTAATAACTATTCTTAATGTACCACCAACATCATAAGATGGAACTTTAGACATATTTAAAGTTTCTTGAACAACACCTTGGCCACAAATAGCAGCATCACCATGTATTGTAATAGGTAATATTTTATTAAAATCATATTTAGAATAAAAAAAATCAATATGTGATTTAGTAAAACCCATAACAACTGGACTTACAATTTCTAAATGAGATGGATTAAATAACAATATTAAACGTAATATATTTTCTCCTATTTTAATATTAGATATAAAACCTTGATGATATTTAACATCACCACTACCCAAATATTTTTTATATTTTCCAGAAAATTCATTAAAAAGATCTGAGGAATTTTTACCAAAAATATTAGTTAAAACATTAAGACGACCACGATGCGCCATACCTAATATAATTTCTTTTAATCCATTAACACAAGAAAAACGTAATACTTCTTTTAAAATTGGAATAAGTACATCACAACCTTCTAAAGAAAAACGTTTAGAACCAGGAAATTTAATATTTAAATATTGTTCAAAATACTCAGCAGAAGTTAATTCATTTAAAAAATTAATTTGTTCAATAGAGTTAAACCTAATCTTACCTTTTATAGATTCAAAACGATTTTGTATCCAATTTATCTCTTTAGTATTTTTAATATGCATAAATTCAATACCAATATTTTTACAATATATTTTTTTTAAAACTTTATGTAAATCAAATAAATTTGATGAATTTAAATAATTAGAAAAAAAATCAAAATTATATATTTTTTCTAAATCAACTTTAGTAAAATTATAAAAATTTAAATCAAGCTCAGGGATAATTTCTTTTTTAATTAAATTTAAAGGATCTAAATTTACATTTTCATATCCTAAACAACGAAAAGAATTAATCAATTTAAATATTTTAAAATTATTTATATCAATATTTAAACTATTAATAATTTTATTATTATTAACATTATAATCATATTTATTAAATTTATTATTTTTAATTTTAATTAAAGATTCATTAGAATTATTTTTAATAGAAAATAATTTATTAAAAATAATACACCAGCTATTATCTATAGATTCAGGATTTATTAAAAATAATTTATATAATTGTTCTATATATAATTGATTAATACTAGATAAATAAGAAGAATCAAACCAAACTTTCATTATATTATTTTTCATAAAAATCTCAAATTCTTTAAAATTAATAATTTAAAATTAATAATTTATAATTTATAATTTATATAAATTTATTAAAATTTATTAAAAAATAAATTTATTATTTAATTCTAAATTTAACTAAATTTATGTTTAATCAACATTCTTTTAATATTACTAATAGCTTTAGTTGGATTAAGACCTTTAGGACAAACATCAGTACAATTCATAATACTGTGACAACGAAAAACACTGAAAGCATCGTTTAAATTATTTAAACGCTCTTTTTTTTGTGTATCACGACTATCAACTAAAAATCTATATGCAGCTAAAAGCCCAGCGGGTCCAATAAATTTTTCAGGATTCCACCAAAAGGATGGACAAGATGTTGAACAACAAGCGCAGAGAATACATTCATAAAGACCATCCAATTTTGAACGATCAATAGGTGATTGTAAATACTCACGTATAGGTTTTATTTTATTGTTATTTAACAAAAATGGTTTAATTTTTTCATATTGTAAATAAAACTGTTTCATATCAACAATTAAATCACGTATAACAGGTAAACCTGGCAAAGGATAAATATAATTTTTTTTATTATTAAATAATTTTGATAAAGGTGTAATACAAGCGAGAACATTCTTACCATTTACATTAATACCATCAGAACCACAAACACCCTCTCGACAAGAACGACGAAATGATAAAGAAGGATCTTTTTTTTTTAAAAGTATTAATATATCTAATAACATTAAATCACATTTTTCTTCAAGTTTTAGAAAATAATCCTGTACATAAGGTTTATTTTTAATAGAAGAATTATATCTATAAATAGAAAAAATATAATTCATTATTAAACCTTTTAAACATTAATAAATACGCTCTTTTAAAGGAAAAGGTGGAACAAAATTAGGTTTCATATTTATATTTCTACGAATCATTTTATCAACATCTGGTAAATAAAATGTATGACATAACCAGTTTTTATCATCACGATATAAGAAATCAGAACGACTATGTGCGCCACGACTTTCAGTACGAAATATTGCTGATAAAGCAGTTGAATAAGCAGTTTCCATTAAATTATCTAATTCTAAACATTCAATAAGTTGTGTATTAAATATTGAAGAACGATCTTTAAGATAAGAATTTAACAAACGTTCACGTATATCTTTTAATTCCAATAAACCTAAAGACATTGTATTACCTTCACGAAAAACAGAAAAATTCTTTTGCATACATGCTTGCAAATCTTTACGAATATAAAATGGATCTTCACCCTTAGAGTTATTATTCCAACGAATATATCTAGATAATGATTTTTCAATATCAGAATTAGTTGCATCACGCATATAATTATATTCTTTTAAAAAATTTTGCAAAAATATACCAATAGATCTACCAAAAACAATAAGATCAAGTAATGAATTACCACCTAAACGATTAGCACCATGTACTGATAAACAAGAAGTTTCACCAACAGCAAATAAACCAGGAACAATAGTATCATTACCTAAAGAATCAATAGTAATTACTTCACCATTAATATTTGTGGGAATACCTCCCATCATATAATGACAAGTAGGGATAACTGGAATAGATTCTTTAATTGGATCAACATGAGCAAAAGTACGAGATAACTCTAAAATACCAGGAAGACGCAATTCTAATAATTCTTTACCAAGATGATCTAATTTTAATTTAACATGCATACCACACAAACCATCAAAACCCCTGCCTTCAAGAATTTCAATCATAATAGAACGAGAAACAACATCTCTCCCAGCTAAATCTTTGGCGTTTGGAGCATATCGCTCCATAAAACGTTCACCATATTTATTTAATAAATAACCACCCTCACCACGACATCCTTCAGTTACTAATACACCAACACCAGCTATACCAGTTGGATGAAATTGCCACATTTCCATATCTTGAACTGGAACACCAGCACGCAATGCCATACCAATACCATCCCCAGTATTAATGAAAGCATTAGTAGTAGATTGATAAATTCTTCCAGCACCACCTGTAGCTATCAAAGTGACTTTAGATTTAAAATATACTAATTCACCACTTTCAATACAGATTACTATACAACCTACAATAACACCATCCTGATTTTTAACTAAATCTAAAGCATACCATTCTGAAAAAAAATTTGTATTATTTTTTAAATTTTGCTGATATAAGGTATTTAATAAAGCATGGCCCGTTCTATCTGCTGCAGCAGCAGTTCTTGAAGCTTGAGCTCCGCCATAATTTATAGATTGACCACCAAAAGGTCTTTGATATATTTTACCATTATCAAATCTAGAAAATGGCAAACCCATTTTTTCTAATTCTAAAACTACTTCAGGTCCTGTTTTACACATATATTCAATTGCATTTTGATCACCTATATAATCAGATCCTTTAACTGTATCATACATATGCCAACGCCAATCATCTTTATGACTGTTACCGAGAGCTACTGTGATACCTCCTTGAGCTGAAACTGTATGTGATCTAGTTGGAAAAACTTTAGAAATTAAAGCGCATGATAAACCCATTTTAGAAATATGCAATGAAGAATACATACCTGAACCACCAGCACCAATAACAATAGCATCAAAATTTTTAACTGATAATTTCATTTATTAAACCTCAAATATTACAGTTATTCCAATAAACATATATATTACTAATAATAAAATACTTAAATATTGTAAAATATAATTTAATTTTATATTATTAATATAATCTGTAATTATTTGCCATATACCTATCCAAGAATGAATAACCATACTAAATAAAAAAATTAAAGTTAATATTTTAAAAGTATAAGTAGAAAAAAAATTAATCCATATATCATATGTAATATTATTATTAAAAAAAATAAATTGTGATATGTATAAAATATAAAAAAATAAAAAAAAAGCAGTTAAACGAACTAATAACCACTCAGTTATACCTTTAAAACCTAATGCTGAAGTATTATTTATCATAATAAATTCCGTATCATATACTATATATAAAATTTAATAAATTAAATATTATAATTATAAATATAATTTATTAAATTTAATATATTATAAGAAAAATCTTTTTCAATATTATAATAAAATAATAATTTTATAAATTTATTATTCAAAGAAATACTAACTTTATTATAAATTATAGATGTATTTTTTTTATCACATAAACTATGTAAAATTAATTTTCCATTAATATAAACTTTTAAATTTTTAAATTTTATATAAAAAAATTTTTTAATAACTTTATAAAAAAAATTGTAATATATTTTTTTTTTTATATATAAAGTAAAATCAATTATTGAAAAATTTAAAATCGGAACTCTTAAAAAAACTTCTTTTATTTTACCTTTAATTTCAGGAATTACTTTATAAATAATTTTAATTAAACTAAAATAAGTCATATTACTATATTTATAATTATTACCAAAATTAAAAAAATCTTTTTTAAAAAAATCTTTATTATTAAAATTACTTAATATAACTATAATAGATTCAACAATATTAAAATTATAATGTATAATTTTGATTATTGATATTAAAAAATAAACAACATATGAAATGCTAGCAATAATATTTTGATTAATATAAAAATTTTTATTAATACCATTAAAAAAAATAGGAATATTATCTTTAGGAAAAGTAGTAATAATAACTTTTTTAGCACCAGAAAAAATATGATTTTTTAAAGTTTTATAAGTTAAGAATAAACCAGTAGTTTCAATAACTATGTCGATTTTAAACATTCTCCATTTTAAAAATTTAATATTTCTTTCAGATGTATAATTAATAATTTTATTATTAAAAAAAAATTTATTTTTATTTATAATAATTAAATTATTTAAAATATTACAGTTTAACTCATTTTTTAAAAAAAAAATAAAAAATTTAAATCTAATAAGTCATTAATTAAAACAATTTCCATATCTTTACGCTTTTGAACTTCAAAAAAAATACTACGTCCAAGTTTACCAAAACCATTAATACCTATTTTAATAACCATTATTTAAACCCATTACTTTAAATATAAAAATTAAAATTTAAAGTATTTATATTAACTATATAATTAATAAAAAATGAAATATTATTACAAATTTATTTAAATAAAATAATTAAAAAATTTAAAATAATATTAAATGGCCCCTGATGGATTTGAACCAACGACCAAACGATTATGAGTCGCTTGCTCTAACCACTGAGCTAAAGGGCCAATTTATAAAAAAAAAATTATTAATTTATTTAATTATATCATAATTTTTATTATTTTACAAAATATTTAAATATAATGTAAAAAAATTATTTTTTTTTAAAAAAAATTTAAATAAATTAAATATAAAAAAAATATTAATTAAAAATAAAATACATTAAATAAATTTTATTTTAGAAGAGATAATTATGTATAAAAAATTAAGAAGAACTAAAATTATAGCCACCTTGGGACCCTCCACAGATTATAATAATAATTTAAAAAAAATAATTATTGCAGGAGTTAATTTAATACGTTTAAATTTTTCACATGGAAACACAAAAGATCATTTTTTAAGAGCAGAAAAAATACGTAAAATTTCATCAAATTTAGGTTTAAATATAGGTATAATTGGTGACTTACAAGGTCCAAAAATAAGAATATCATGTTTTAAAAAAAATAAAATTTTTCTAAATAAAAATGATGAATTTATATTAGATACTTCATTAGGTTATAGAGATGGAGATAGAAAAAAAATAGGAGTAAATTATAAAAATTTAACAAAAGACGTAAAATACGGTGATATTCTATTATTAGATGACGGTAAAATCAAATTAAATATCATAAAAATAAAAAATACCAGAATTTATACAAAAGTTATTAATGGAGGATTTTTATCAAATAACAAGGGTATAAATAAATTTAAAGGAGGTCTTTCTGCAAAGTTTTTAACAAAAAAAGATAAAAAAGATATAATCACAGCAGCTAAAATAAAAGTAGATTACTTAGCTGTATCTTTTCCACGTAATAGTGATGACTTAAACTATGCTAGAAAATTAATATATAATGCAGGAAATAATGCAAAAATTATATCAAAAATAGAAAGAGCTGAAATAGTTAATAAAAATAAAAATATAAATAATATAATCTTAGCTTCTGATGCAGTAATGATTGCCAGAGGAGATTTAGGTGTAGAAATAGGTGATTCAGAAATAATAAGTATACAAAAAAAAATAATAAAAAAAACACAAAATCTAAACAGACCTGTTATTGTTGCAACACAAATGATGGAATCAATGATAAATAATACAGAACCTACACGTGCTGAAATTATGGATGTAGCTAATGCAGTTTTAGATGGCACAGATGCAGTAATGCTTTCCGCTGAAACAGCAATAGGATCATATCCTATTAAAACTGTAATAAAAACATCACAAGCATGTATTGGTGCTGAAAAAATGTTTTGTATGAATACTTCAAAATACAGAATTAATAAAAAATTTAATAGTATTGAGGAAACTATTGCTATTACAACAATGTATGCAGCTAATCATATTAAAAATATAGATGGAATTATTACATTAACCAATTCTAATTATAATTCACTAATAATGTCACGAATAAATTCTTGGTTACCTATTTTTTATTTTTCAAATAATTTAAATAAATTAACTTTAACTACACTCTATAGAGGAGTAAAACCAATTTATTACAAAAAAATTAAAAAAAATAAAAATATTATAATTAATTCTATTAATTTTTTAAAAAAAACTAATTTTTTAAAAAAAAACAACAACATTATTATCGTAATAAATAATAAAATTAATTCTATAAAATCAAACAATACCATTCATATTTTAAAAGTAAAATAAATATTTTATATTTATATATAAAATATTTCAAAAAAAAATTAATATAATAAATATTTAATATTATTTAAAATGAAAAAAATAAAAACATTTCAAAATTTAATTTTAAAACTACAAAATTATTGGATCAAACAAAACTGCACTATTATTCAACCAATAGATATAGAAGTAGGGGCTGGAACATCTCATCCCATGACATGTCTTAAAGCAATAGGACCAGAGCCAATTAATATAGCTTACGTTCAACCCTCTCGCAGACCAACTGATGGAAGATACGGAAATAATCCAAATAGATTACAACATTATTATCAATTTCAAGTAATAATGAAACCCTCACCTAATAATATACAAAATATATACTTAAATTCTCTTATTGAAATTGGTTTAGATCCTAATTTTCATGACATTCGTTTTATAGAAGATAACTGGGAAAATCCAACAATAAGCGCATGGGGTATTGGTTGGGAAGTATGGATTAATGGTATGGAAGTAAGTCAATTTACTTATTTTCAACAAATGGGTGGATTAATATGCAGACCAGTAACAGGAGAAATAACTTATGGACTTGAACGCTTAGCAATGTTTATTCAAAATATTGATAATGTATATAATTTAATATGGGATTATAATAAATTCGGTAAAATAACTTATGGAGATATTTTTAAACAAAATGAATATGAACAATCTTATTATAATTTTAAATATGCTAATATAGAATTTCTATATACTTCTTTTAATCAAAAAAAAACAGAAGCAATTTATTTATTAAATTTAAAACAACCTTTAATATTACCTGCATATGAATGTATTCTTAAAGCAGCACATAATTTTAATATATTAAATGCACGTAAAGCTATTTCAAATATAGAAAAAAAAAATTATATATTAATATTATGTAATTTAACTAAAATAGTGGCAAAAAAATATTATAATTTACGTAAATTATTAGGATTTCCAAAATGTATAAAAAAGTAAAATAAAGAGAAAATATGAAACAATATACTTTTTTAATTGAAATAGGTACAGAAGAACTTCCAATAAAATCATTAAAAAATTTATCTAAAAATTTTAGCACACAACTAAGTAAAGAATTAATAAAACAAAAATTTAATTATAATAAAATCAATAATTACATAACACCAAGAAGATTAGCAGTAAAAGTTAATGATTTAAAAAAAATTATTAATAAAAAAAATCAAAATATAAATAAATTATTTTTAAAAAAAAAAAAAGAAAAACCAAAAATTAAAGAAATAATATATAATATAATAAAAAAATTAATTACTAAATTAAATTTTTTAAAAAAAATGAATTGGGGTGATAAAAAAGAAAAATTTATAAGACCAATACACACAATAACAATTTTATTAAATAAAAAATTAATAAAAGGTAATATATTTGGTATTAAAATAAATAGAATTTTATATGGACATCGTTTTATGGGAAAAAAAAAAATATATCTAGAAAACGCAAAACACTATCCAGAAATATTATCAATATTAGGAAAAGTTATAGCTAATTATAAAAAACGTAAAAAATATATTTTAAACAATATAAAATCAACCGCTAGAAAAATAAATGGAATTATAGATCTTGACAAAGATTTAATAAAAGAAACAACATCTTCAGTAGAATGGCCTATAATACATTTTGCGAAATTTAAAAAATATTTTTTAAAAATACCAATAGAAATTTTATTATATATAATAAAAATTTGTCAAAAATATTTTCCAATATACAATTTATATAAAAAATTATTATCATATTTTATTTTTATATCAAATATGGAATCAAAAAAAAATAAAAATATAATAATAGGAAATGAAAAAGTTTTATACCCTCGTTTTTTAGATGTAAACTTTTTTATAAATAAAGATCTTAAAAAACCATTAATAGAATATTTAGAAAAATTAAAAAATATTTCATTTTATAAAAATTTAGGTACTTTATTTAACAAAACAAATCGTATTAAAATTATTTCTTGTTGGATATCTAATAAAATAGGAATAAAAAAAAAATATATAGAAAGAGCAAGTTTACTTTCTAAATGTGATTTAGCAACAACAATGGTTTTTGAATTTAACGATATGAAAGGTATAATTGGTATGTATTATTCTCATTATAATGGTGAATCTAAAAATATAGCATTAACACAAAAAGAACACTACCTTCCTAAATTTTCAAATGATGTAATAACAACAACAATAATATCTTCAATTATTGCAATAGCAGATAAAATAGATACTTTAGTTGGAATTTTAAGTATTAAAAATTACTCTAAAAAAGATAATGACCCATTCGGCTTAAGAAGAATTACAATTGGTATTATACGTATCATTATAGAAAAAAATTTAAAATTAAATTTAAAAAAACTAATTAAAAAATCAATAGAACAATATTACAATAAAATATATAACAAAAAATTAGAAAAAATTGTTAATAATTTTATTATTAATAAATTAAAATTTTGGTATATAAAAAAAAATTATAAATTAAATATAATTGAATCAGTTTTATCAAAACAAAGTATTAAATCATTAATTAACATCAACAAACTCATAAAAGCATTAAAATATTTTTTAACATTAAAAAAATCAAATAAATTATTAATAATTAATAAAAGAATATTAAATATATTAAAAATATCAAAAATAAATATAAAAAACAATTTTAAAGTATCATTATTTAAAAATATATCAGAAATAAAATTAGCAAGTTATTTATTAATAACAAAACAAAAAATTAAATCATTAATAATAAACTCTATTTATATAAATATTTTAATAGAATTAACAAAACTATATAAACCAATAAATATATTTTTTAAAAATAATAAAATTATAACTAATAATTTAAAATTAAGCACAAATAGATTAACATTACTAAATGAATTTAAAAATTTATTTTCAAAAATAATAGATATTTCATTATTGTATTAATTAAATAATTTTATTAATTGTATTTATTATAAAATAATGATATTATTAATATATAATTATAAATAAATAAAAAGGAAATATTATTTTTAAAATGAAAAAAAATCCTATTTACCTAGATCTCAGAAATATTAAATTTACAATAAATGCAATAATATCTATTTTACATCGTATATCAGGTTTTATAATATTTATATCAACAAGTATTATACTGTATGTATTAAAATTATCACTTTCCTCTCCTAAAAATTTTACAATAATAAAAATGTTGTTAAATAAACCAATTACAAAATATATATTTTTAAGTATATTAATTACATTAATATATCATATATTAAGTGGTATGAGACATATATTAATGGATTTTGGTTTTATTAAGGAAACATTAAAAATAGGAAAAATAACAGCAAGTATTGTATTTATATTAACTATTATCATATCTATATGTATTTTTATTAAAAAATATTATATATAATAATTTATCACCAATATTGTTCAACAGTTATACTACCATGTTTAAAACTTGAATTTTTATCCATACCTTTAAATTTTTTTAATAAATTACAAGTATCATATATCATATATGGATTGCCGCATAACATAATATGTGTATTTTTAAAATTTATACGAAAACCCACAGATAATTCTAATAAACCATTATATATCAAATCAGGAATTCTACCAGTAAGAAAACCATATTTTTTTTCTTTACTAATTAAAATTTGAACAATTAATTTTTTATTATAAAATTTTTGTAAATTACGTATTTGTGATATATAACTAATATCTTTTATATAACGTACAGAATTAATTAAAATAATTTTTTTAAATCTTTTCAAATTTTTACCGTTTTTTAATATAGATAAATATGGACCAATACCAGTTCCAGTTGATATCATCCATAAATAATCACATGAAGGTATTTTATTTAAAATAAAAAATCCATAAGATTTTTTACTAATCATTATATTATCACCAGATTTTAATGTATAAATTATCGAACTAAATTTACCTTTAGAAATAACAACAAAATAAAATTCTAAATCAGAATTAATTGGTTCATTTACATAAGAATAAGCTCGATGTACTTTCTTACCATTAATTAATAATCCTAATTTAGCAAACTGTCCGGCGATAAAAGTATTTATAGGAGCATTAATAATTAAACTAAATAAACTATTAGTATAATATTTAATTTGTTTAACTGTACCTATTACCCATTTAGTCAAAATTATTACCTCTATATGATATTTAATAATGTAAATATTGATAAATATAATTAAAATAATTTACGTCCTACAGGATTTGAACCTGTGACATACAACTTAGAAGGCTGTTGCTCTATCCAACTGAGCTAAGGACGCATATTTACAATAATATTAAATTTAAAATAAAAAAAATTAAATTAAATTTTTATTATTGACATATATTATATATTATATATAATAAAATTAAATTTTCCTCTGTAGTTCAATAGGTAGAACGACGGACTGTTAATCCGTATGTCACTGGTTCAAATCCAGTCAGAGGAGTAAATTTTAAATTAAATTAAATAAAATAAATTATATCAGGGTGACTGTTTTATAAAATAAAAAATAATAAAAGAGGTAATTAATGATTGAAATAATATCAGATACTATTTTATTATTTTTAATAATGGACCCATTAGGTAATTTACCTATCTTTATGTCTATACTAAAAAACATAAAACCAAAAAAAAGAATAATTATTGTAATACGTGAAATGTTGTTTGCTTTAATATTTATGTTAATTTTTCTTTTTCTAGGTGAATATATATTATCTTTATTAAGTTTACGTACTGAAACAATTTCAATATCTGGTGGAATAATATTATTTTTAATAGCTATAAAAATGATTTTTCCTTCTCAACATGAAGAAACAATAAATGAATTAGAAACAAAAGAACCATTTCTAGTACCATTAGCTATACCATTAATATCTGGTCCTTCAATATTAGCAACATTAATGTTAATGTCACATAAATATCCAAATAAAATAAACAATTTATTAATAGGATTATTAATATCTTGGAGTATATCAATGATAATACTAATGTTATCTAATATTTTTTTGAATTTTCTTGGAAAAAAAGGAATAGATGCCTTAGAAAGATTAATGGGATTATTATTAATAATGATCTCTACACAAATGTTTTTAGATGGTATAAGAGCTTATTTACATACTTAAAATCATATATTTAATATTTATTAAATATCTATATTTATAGCTTTTAATGCATTTTTTTTTATAAATTTACGTCTTGGTTCAACTTCATCACCCATTAATATTGTAAATAATTTATCAGCAGCAACTGCATCTTTTATATTTACTTTTAACATATTTCTATTATTAGGATTCATAGTAGTTTCCCATAATTGATCAGGATTCATCTCACCTAAACCTTTATAACGTTGTATAATTAAACTATTATATATTTTTTTCATTAACCATTTTACTATTTGTTCAAAATTAATTATAATTTTATAATTATTACCATATTTAATATAATAATTAAAATTAATTAAATTATTTATTTTTTTACCTAATGTTATTATTTCTTTATATTCATAACATTTAATAAAATTATAATTTAATAAATATTTCTTTATAACACCAAATGTTTCTATTAGTAAATATACTTCAAATAAATTTTTATTTTTTTTGCATCTTTTGATAATATAAGTATAATTATTATATATATTAGAATTATTTTTATTTAATATTTTTATTAAATATTTAATCCATTTTTTAGTTTCATTAAATTTATTTAATTTTTTAATAGTTAATTCAGAATAATAAATTAAACTATTTAATAAATAAATTGGGTAATATTCTTTAACATTATTTATAATTTTTTGTACATTAAAATATTCATTTACTAAAATTTCAAGAGATTTATCATTCATACAAACATCATGATTATTAGTATATACAGAAACATTTTTTGTAGCTAAATATATTTGATATTTTTCCATATCATCATTATTTTTAATATATTTTTCTTTTTTACCTATCTTAATTTTAAATAATGGTGGTTGTGCTATAAAAATATGCCCTTTGTTAATAATTTCAGGCATTTGCCTAAAAAAAAAAGTTAATAATAAAGTTCTAATATGTAAACCATCAATATCAGCATCTGTCATAATAATAATATTATGATAACGTAATTTATTAATATTAAATTCATTTTTATTAATACCACAACCTAATACTGTAATTAATGTAATAATTTCTTGTGAAGATAACATCTTATTAAATTGAGCTTTTTCAACATTTAAAATTTTACCCTTTAAGGGTAAAATTGCTTGATTTTTACGATTTCTTCCTTGTTTAGCTGAGCCCCCAGCTGAATCACCTTCTACTAAATATAATTCAGATAAAAATGGATTACGTTCTGTGCAATCAGCTAATTTACATGGCAAATTTAAATTATCAAAAATTCCTCTTTTACGTGTAATTTCTCTTATTTTACGAACAGCTTCTCTAACTTTAGCTGCTTCAATAATTTTTTTTACTATAATTTTAGCATCATTAGGGTTTTCAAGTAAAAATTCAAATAATTTTTCACTTACCTTGGATTCTACTGCATATTTAACTTCTGAAGAAATAAGTTTATCTTTAGTTTGAGAGGAAAATTTCGGATCTGATATTTTAATAGAAATTATAGAAGTAAGTCCTTCTCTGATATCATCACCTGTTATATTAATTTTAATATTTTTATTATAACCTTCTTTTTCAATATAAGAATTTAAAGTTCTTGTTATAGCAGTTCTAAAACCAATCAAATGAGTACCACCATCATATTGAGGAATATTATTAGTAAAACAATAAATATTTTCTTTAAATAAATTATTCCATTGTAATGCAATTTCTATAATTATATTATTTTTAGTAGTAATAAAATAAAGTATTTTAGAATGTATAGGAGATTTATTTTTATTTAAATATTTTATAAAAGATTTAATACCTCCTGTATTATAAAAATGTTCTTTTTTATTAATACGATTATCATTCAAGTATATATATATTCCAGAATTTAAATAAGACAATTCTTTTAATCTTTTTGACAAAATTTCATATTTAAATTTATTATTAATTTTAAAAATTTTAAAATTTGGCCAAAATCTTATATTAGTTCCATTTTTTTTTGTTTTACCTATTACTGACAAAGGTAACAATGGTATACCTGAATAATAAATTTGTTCATAAATTTTAAAATTTCTTTTAATTGTTAATTTCAACTTCTCAGATAAAGCATTAACTACAGATACACCGACGCCATGTAATCCTCCTGAAATTTTATAAGAATTATCATCAAATTTACCACCAGCATGTAACACAGTCATAATTACTTCAGCTGCTGAAACTCCTTCTTCTTCATGAATATCAATTGGAATTCCCCGACCATCATCTTTAATTGAAATTGAATTATCATTATAAATATTAACTGTAATATTTTTACAATAACCAGCTAAAGATTCATCAATAGCATTATCAATAACCTCGAATACCATATGATGTAAACCAGTACCATCATTAGTATCACCAATATACATTCCAGGTCGTTTAATTACAGCATCTAATCCTTTTAAAACTTTAATACTTGAAGAAGTATAAGAATTTGTCATTAATAATATCACTTAATTTAAAATTTGTAATTATTATTTTTATTAAAAAATATTTATTTTATATAAAAATTTAATTTAAATTAAATATACATAAAATAAATAAATAAAATAAATATATTGAAAAAAAATATTTATAAATATTACATATATATTGGCATAATAATATATATATTTTTAATATTATCACAATCTAAAATTTGTATAATAGAGAATTCATCAATAAATAATACTTCAATTTTATCACATTTTAATACATTAAGAACATCAATTACATAATTTGCGTTTAAATTAATTTCTAAATCATTACCTTCATATAAAATATCTATAATTTCTTCAGCCTCTTCATGTTCAAAATTGCTTGTGCTAATTTTTAATTTATTAAATGTAATAAATAATTTTACATTATTAAATTGTTTATTAGAAAGAATAATTAATCTAGATAATGTTTGTTTAAATAACTGACAATTTAATTTTAATCTTATATTAATATGTTTTGGCACAATATATTTATAATTAGGAAAAGAACCTTCAATTAATTTTGAAGTAAAAATATAATTATCTATATTTATTCTAATTCTAATATTACTAATTTTAACTTTAACTAAATTATTATTAAATTCTAACATTCTAGTTAATTCTAATATACTTTTTCTAGGTATAATTACTGAATATGGAGAAATAGGCTTATTTAGAGCTAATGAGCAAACAGACAACCTGCTACCATCTGTAGTTACAGTTTTTATTTTATTATTTTCAATTAATAATAAAGTACCATTAAGATAATATCTTATATCATTTTGTGCCATTGAAAATTGTGTTAATTCAATCAAACGTTTAAGATTACTTTGCTTTATATTAAATTGTATTTCAGGTTTAAAATTATTAAAACTAGGAAAATGAAAATAAGGTAACGTAGACAAAAAATATTTACTATTTCCTGATTGAATTAATAATCTATTATTATCTATTTTAACTAAAATATCTGCTTCTTCAGAAAAACTCTTCCAAATATATAAAAATTTTTTAGCTGATACTGTTGTAATACCTAAACTATAATTATTTTTTAATAAAAACATGAAAATAATTTCTGTTTTTAAGTTAGTTCCTACAAATTTTAAATAATTTTTATTAACTTGTATTAAAATATTATTTAAAATTGGTAATTTAATATTATTATTAACAAAGCCGCTTACCTTTATTAATGATTTAATTAAATTTTTACGTTTTAATATAAATTTCATTATATTATTTATCCTTATTAAACTAAAATATATTTTTTTTTATTAAATGTTTAAATGTTTAAATGTTTAAATGTTTAAATGTTTAAATGTTTAAATTTTTAACTTAAAAATATTTATTATATATAATATATACTTTATATTATATAAACTTAAATTTATATTATAATAATTTTATTTATTAAAATTTTTATTATTAATAAATTTATTAACTAATATAATTACTTTATGAGGTTGTATTTCAACTATTCCACTAGAAATATAAAAAAATTTAATATTTAAATTAACATCTATTAATTTTAAAAATCCAGGTTTTAAAGTACTAATTAAAGGCGCGTGTTTAGATAAAATTTCCATTTGTCCTTTATTTCCAATTATTTGAATTTTATTTACAAAACCTGAAAATAATTTTTTTTTAATATTAATTACATTTAAATAAAAATTGTCATTAATCATAAAAAATTAATTACTCTTATAAATTAATTAAAATTTTTTACTATTTATTAAAACTTCATTAATAGATCCTACCATATAAAATGCTTGTTCATGTATATGATCATAATCTCCTTTTATTATACCTTTAAAACCATAAATAGTATTTTTTAAACTTACATATCTACCACTAAATCCAGTAAATATTTCAGCTACATAAAAAGGTTGAGATAAAAATTTTTGAATTTTACGAGCTCTAGAAACAATTATTTTATCATCTTCTGAAAGTTCATCCATACCAAGAATAGCAATAATATCTTTTAATTCTTGATAACGTTGTAAAATAGATTTTACTTTACAAGCTATATCATAATGTTCATTGCCAACAATTAACGGATCTAATTGTCTACTAGTAGAATTTAAAGGATCTACTGCTGGATAAATACCTAATGAAGAAATTTGTCTACTTAATACTAAAGTAGCATCAAGATGATTAAAAGTAGTTGCTGGTGATGGATCAGTTAAATCATCAGCAGGTACATATACTGCCTGAATTGAAGTAATTGATCCCTTTTTAGTAGAAGTTATACGTTCTTGTAAAGTACCCATTTCTTCTGCTAATGTTGGTTGATAACCAACAGCAGATGGCATACGACCTAATAAAGCAGAAACTTCTGTTCCAGCTAAAGTATATCTATAAATATTATCTATAAATAATAAAACATTTTTACCTTCATCACGAAATTTTTCAGCTATAGTTAATCCTGTTAAAGCTACTCTAAGACGATTGCCTGGTGGTTCATTCATTTGACCATATATTAATGATACTTTATCAATAACATTAGATTGTTTCATTTCATTATATAAATCATTTCCTTCACGAGTTCTCTCTCCAACACCAGAGAAAACAGAATAACCAGAATGTTCAATTGCAATATTACGAATAAGTTCCATCATATTTACTGTTTTTCCTACACCAGCTCCTCCAAATAATCCAATTTTACCACCTTTGGCAAAGGGACACATTAAATCTATAACTTTAATTCCAGTTTCTAATATCTCTTTAGAATTAATTAATTCTTTATATTTAGGTGGTTTTCTATGAATAGAACGGCGCTCTTCTTCACAAATATCACCTTTCATATCAATTGGTTCACCTAAAACATTAATAATTCTGCCTAATGTTTTTTTACCAACTGGAACTTCAATATTATTTTTTAAATCTATTACTTCAATACCTCGTTGTAGTCCTTCGGTAGAACCCATAGCTATACAACGAACAACACCATCTCCTAATTGTTGTTCAACTTCAAGTATTAATTTAAAATTTTTACTCTTAACTTTAAGAGCATTATATATTTTAGGTATATATTTTTTAGGAAATTCAACATCAATTATAGCACCTATAATTTGAATTATAACCCCATTAATCATTTAAAATTCCTTTATTAATTTAAATAATTCCAGAAAATATTTCAGCAATTTCTTGAGTTATATTAGTTTGTCTAATTTTATTATAAATTAATTTAAGTTCTTTAATTAAAGAGTTTGCATTTTCTGTTGCAGATTTCATAGCTATCATTCTTGCAGCTTGTTCACTTAATAAATTTTCAATAATATTTTTATAAATTTGAGATTCAATATACATATTTAAAATTATATTAATAGTCTTTATAGAATTTGATTCATATATATAATTATAACATATATTTTTTTTATTTATTTTTTTTAAAAATAATAAAGGTAAAATTTGTTTAATTTGTGGTGTTTGAGATAAAGTATTAATAAATATATTATTAGCAATATATATTTTATCTAATTTACCTTCATTATATAATGAAATTATTATTTTAATTAATTTTATTATTTTAGTTAATTTAGGTTTATCTCCTATATTTTCTATTTTAGAAATAATTTTAATATTAAATAAATTAAAAAATTGAAAAGCTTTAGATCCAATTAAAAATATTTTAACTTTTATATTTTTTTTATTTAATTTTTTTATATTTATTAAAATTTTCTTAAATAAATTAATATTTAAACCACCTACTAAACCACGATCAGTTGATATTATTAAATATCCTATACATTTAATATTACGTTTATTTAAATAAGGATGTTTATAATTTAAATTATTTAATGTAAAATTATTTATTATTTTAAAAATATTTTTTGTATAATAATAACTATATTCTATATTTTTTTTATTTTTTCTCATTTTAGAAGCAGCAACCATTTCCATAGCTTTAGTAATTTTTTTTGTATTTTGAATACTTAATATTTTATTATTTATTGTTTTTGTTGAATTCATTTTTTTTTATTTATAATTTATTTTAAAAAAAAATCAGAATAATTTAATTTTTTAAATTTATTTAAAATCTCTTTAAATTTTATTTTAATAAAATTATTATATAATCCTTTTAAATTAATATATTTAATTAAATTTATATAATTAATATTTGTATAATTTATTAACATATTTTCGAAATTAAATATTTTATCAAAATTTATTATTTTTAAAAAATCATATTCTATGATAAATAATATTATTGCTTGATGTGCTATTGACATTGGTGAATATTGTTTTTGTTTTAAAAATTCTGTTATTTTTTTTCCATTATTTAATTGTTTTTTAGTAATACTATCTAAATCAGATGAAAATTGAGAAAACGCAGCTAATTCATTATATTGAGCTAAAGAAGTACGAATACCTTTAGATAATTTTTTAATAATTTGAGTTTGAGCCGCACTACCAACTCTGGATACTGATATTCCTGGATTTATCGCAGGACGAATATTAGAATTAAATAAATTAGATTCTAAAAATATTTGTCCATCAGTTATAGATATTACATTAGTTGGTATAAATGCTGAAGCATCACCAGATTGAGTTTCAATAATTGGAATTGCAGTTAATGATCCAGTTTTTCCTTTAATTTTACCTTTTGTAAAATTTTCTACATATTTTTTATTAACATTAGCAGCTCTTTCAAGTAAACGAGAATGAACATAAAATATATCACCTGGATATGCCTCACGACCTGGAGGTCTACGAAGTAATAATGAAATTTGGCGATATGCTATAGCTTGTTTAGATAAATCATCATATATAATTAATGCATCCTCACCCCTATTACGAAAATATTCACCCATAGTACATCCAGAATAAGGTGCAAGATATTGTAATATTGCAGACTCAGAAGCACTAGCAACAACAACTATTGTATTTATTAACGAATTATTTTCTTCTAATTTTTTAACTACATTAACAATAGTTGAGGCTTTTTGACCAATAGCAACATAAATACATTTTATACCACTATTATTTTGATTAATAATTGTATCTATAGCAATAGATGATTTACCAGTTTGACGATCTCCTATAATTAATTCACGTTGACCCCTACCTATAGGAATCATTATATCAATAAATTTATATCCAGTCTGCAATGGTTTTTTAATTGATTCACGTTCAATTACATTAGGAGCTGTAGTTTCAACTTTTGAAAAACCATCATGTTTTAATAATCCTTTATTATCAATAGGTACACCTAAAGTATTAATTACTCTACCAAGTAAACCATTACCAACAGGTACTTCTAAAATACGTCCTGTACATTTTACTTTCATGCCTTCTTTTAAACTTTCATAAGGTCCCATAACCACAGCTCCTACAGAAAATTGTTCTAAATTTAGAGCTATAGCATAACATTTATCATCAGGTAATTCAATCATTTCACCTTGCATAACTTCAGATAATCCACATATATGAATTATTCCATCACTAACCGAAATAATTGTACCTTCATTATAAATTTCATTTACTGGTGTAAATTTAGAAATACGTTTTTTAATTATTTCACTAATTTCAGAATAATTTAATTGCATTTTCTTCCTTTAATATTATAACTTATTTTTTATTTGTTTCATACGGTCAATTATATTATTACTTATTACCATATCTCCTATAAAAATACTAATACCACCAATAATAAATTTTTCAATTTTATAATTTATTAATACTTTTAGATTTAATTTTTTTTCTATTAAATTTTTTATTTTTATTTTTTGATTATTATTTAATTCAAAAGCTGTAATTATTTTTATTTTAAATAAATTTTGATAATTAATAATTTTATATAAAATAAATTGTTCTAAAACATATGGTAATATTAATAGTCTTTTATTTAAAGACATTATTTTAATTAAATTTTTGCAATAAATATCTATTTTTTTATCACATATTTTAATAAATTTTTCTGATTCTTTTATAAAAGAATTTTTTTTTAATAAAAATTTATATATAATAGGATTACGTGATAATTCAGCAATAAATGTTAGCATATATTGCCAATTGTTAATATTTTTATTTTTATTAGCAAATTTAAAAATAGCTTTAGCATAAGGTTTAGCGATATTAATATATTTTAACATTTAATTTTTTTTATTTTATTTTAAATTATTAATAATATTATTAATAATATTATTATTAATATTAGTATTTATAGAATGTTCAATAATTTTTTTAGTATTTATTAATATAATTTTAATAATTTTTTTTTTTAATTTTTCATATATATATTTATATTCAATTTTAATTTTTTTTTTAGTTTTCTTAATTATTTTGATATATTCAATTTTTGCTTCTATTTTAGCTTTATTTATAATATTTTTTTTTAAAAAAATAACATTATTTATCAAATTTTTTGTTTTTTTTTTTATTTTTTTAATAAATATATTTGATTCATTATTTATTAAAATTAAATTTTTTTTAGCATTTTCAGCAAACATTAAAGCTTTTTTAATTTTTTTTTCACGCTCTTCAATTATATTTATTAAAGGTGGCCATATGTATTTCATACAAAATAATACAAATATAACAAATGCAATAGTTTGACCAATTATTGTTGCGTTAATATTCACAGAATTATAACCTTTGTAAAATATTTAAATTATTTAATTTTAAGATGAAGTTAAAGCGAGCATTAAATATAAACTAAGACCAACAGATATCATTGGAATAGCATCAACTAAACCCATAACTACAAAAAATTGCGTTCTTAATAATGGTATAATTTCAGGTTGACGAGCAGCTCCTTCTATAAATTTACCACCTAAGATACCTATACCAATTGCAGCACCTATAGCTGATAAACCCATCATTATAGAAGCAGCCATATAAATTAATTCTATATTTAAATTTTGCATTTTTTTATATCCTTTAATTTAATTAAATATTAATTAATTTTTTTTTGATGCCATAGAAATATAAACAATAGTTAACATCATAAATATAAAAGCTTGTAATAAAATAATTAAAATATGAAAAATAGCCCAAGGTACACTTAAAACCCATTGTAACCACCATGGTAATAAACCAGATATCATAATAAAAATTAATTCTCCAGCATATAAATTACCAAATAATCTTAAACCCAACGATATTGGTTTAGATATTAAATTTATACTTTCTAAAATAAAATTTATAGGTATCATAAAAAAATTATTAAATGGATGGAAAATTAATTCTTTTATAAATTGATTAAATCCTTTATAATAAATATTATAATATAATATTAATATAAATATATCAAATGACATAGATAATGTAATATTAATATCTGTTGAGGGAACTATACGTAAATTTGAAATACCCCAAAAATATTTAGTTATATATGGTATTAAATCTATTGGTAATAAATCCATTAAATTCATTAAGAAAACCCAAATAAAAATAGTTAATGCAAGTGGAGGAATTAATTTATTTTTATTTTTAAATATATCTTTAACATTTTTATTAACAAAATTTATTATTATTTCAATTAAAATTTGTAATTTATTTGGTGTAATTTTTACATTTTTTGAAACATAATAAAATAAAGATAAAAATATAAAACCAAGTAAAAAAGAAAAAAATAAAGAATCAATATTTAAAACCCAAAAAGAATTTATATTATATGAAGAAAAAATTTTAAATGTACATAAATCTATTTGTAAATTTTTTAAATGATGATTTATATATTTTTGTATAGTTAAATTTTCATCTAATGTAACCATTATACCTCTTATTTAAATATTTTATATTATTTAATAAATAATTAATTATATAATATAAATTTTTTTAATAAAATTTAAATATAATATTTTTATTATTTTAGTAAATTATTTTTTTTTAACCAGATTAATAATATAGATATTGCAGCTGGAGTAATACCTGAAATACATGTAGCTCTATAAATAGATGAAGGTTTATAAATATTTAATTTTGATATTACTTCATTTGATAAATTAGGAATTATATTAAAATTAATGTTTTTTGGTAATTTAATATTTATATATTTTTTTTTTTTATTTATATCTTTATTTTGATTAATAATATAACCTTTATATTTAATTTGAATTTCAACTTGTTCTCCTATTTTTTCATTTATATTATTAGATTTAAAATGATTAAGTTTAATAAGTTTATTATAATTTATTTCAGGACGTTTAAGAAGTTCTTCACCATTAATAGATTTAGATAAAGGTTTTTTTAAAATTAAATTAAGTTTTTTTATTTCTGGATTTTTTAAATTTATCCAAATATTACGTTGTCTATTAATTTCTTCTTTTATTTGTTGTTTTTTAATACAAAATTTTGTCCATCTTTCATTACTTACAATACCTAATCTTCTTCCTATTTTAGTTAAACGCATATCAGCATTATCTTCACGTAATAATAGTCTATGTTCAGCACGAGAAGTAAACATTCTGTATGGTTCTTTAGTTCCTACTGTACATAAATCATCTATTAATACACCTATATAAGCTTCATTTCTTTTAGGTATCCATTTTTCTTTATTTTTACATAAACATGATGCATTTAAACCAGCTATTATACCTTGTGCTGCAGCTTCTTCATAACCTGTTGTTCCATTAATTTGACCAGCAAAAAATAATCTTTTAATTAATTTACTTTCTAATGTATGATTAAGATCTTTAGGATTAAAAAAATCATATTCAACAGAATATCCTGGTCTTAAAATATGAGCATTTTCTAAACCTTTTATAGATTTAATTATTTTAATTTGTATATTAAATGGTAAACTCATTGAAATTCCATTAGGATAAACAACATTACTATTTAAACCTTCTGGTTCTAAAAAAATTTGATGTGAATTTTTATTTTTAAAACGAAATATTTTTTCTTCTATAGATGGACAATAACGTGGTCCATTGTTTTTTATTAAACCTGCATATATTGGATTAGAATATATATTTTTATATATAATTTTATGTGTTTTTTTATTAGTATTTGTTATAAAACATTTAATTTGTTTAGGATGTTGTTTTTTATTACCAATAAAAGAAAATGTTGGTAAAGGATTTTCACTGATTTGAAATTCAAGTTTTTTAAAATTAATAGTATTAATGTTAATTCTAGGAGGAGTTCCTGTTTTTAATTTATTTATTTTAAATGGAAATTTTTTTAAAAAATTAGCTAATATATAAGATGAATAATCTTTAATTCTACCACTTAAATGGGATTTCATTCCAATATAAATTTTACCATTAAGAAATGTTCCAGTTGTTATTATTACTGTATAAGAATAATATTTAATATTATTTTTAATTAAAACACCATATACAATATTATTTTTAATAATTAAATTTTTTACTTCTTTTTGTAAAATTATAATATTATTTTGTTTTTTTAATAATTTTATTATATTTTTACGATACATTAAGCGATCAACTTGAACTCTTGTTGATCTAACAGCTGGTCCTTTACTTTTGTTTAAAATTTTAAATTGTATTCCAGATTTATCAACAGCTTTTGCCATTAAACCATCTAAAGCATCTATTTCTTTAACTAATTGACTTTTTCCTATACCACCAATAGCAGGATTACAAGATAATTCACCTATTGTATTAATATTATGAGTTAATAATAAAGTTTTACAACCCATTCTTGCTGAAGATGCAGTAGCTTCTATACCAGCATGCCCACCTCCAATAATTATAACATCAAAATATTTATTATTATACATTTATATAAAACCAATAAATTATTTAATTATATTAAATTAATTTTATTAAATTATTTAATTATATTAAGTTAATATATATATTACTTAATAATTTTATTAAATTATTTAATTATATTAAATTAATTTTATTAAATTATTTAATTATATTAAGTTAATATA